>QMUB01000085.1 GCA_003663695.1 Thermococci archaeon
GACCATCCAAATGCAGACAAACTCTACCTCGTTAAGGTTGACCTCGGAGACGAAGTAAGACAGCTGGTCGCAGGATTGAAGAAATACTATAAACCTGAGGAGCTCCTAAACCATTATGTAATAGTCGTTACAAATTTGGAGCCCAAGAAGCTCCGCGGTGTGGAAAGTCAGGGAATGCTTCTGGCAGCAGATGATGGGGAAAATGTTTCGCTGCTGTTGCCTGATAGGGAGATTAAGCTCGGAGCGAGAATTAGATGATCTCCCTTTTTTCTTTGGAATCAAGCTTCACATGAAAATTTTTATATAGCACAAACGAACTCTATTATTTTAGGTGATAGCATGAAGATTGGAGAGCTTATAGAGAAGTTGAATGAAAGGCAAAAGAAGACTGTACAGCGCTGTTTGGAAATGTGCAAACTTATGGACGTTAATGAGGAGATTGAGCTTGAGATCGATAATGAAACTGTTAGATTCTTAAAGGTCATATCAAATCCACTAAGACTCAGTATTCTCAAGATGCTGAGGGATAGATGGCTGTGCGTTTGTATAATCGCTGAGGGACTGGAACAGGATCAAACTTTAATAAGTCATCATCTGCGCTCTCTCAAGGAGATGGATTTGGTTTATGAAAGGAGGGAGGGCAAGCTGAAGTTCTATAGGACCAATACAGAGAACCTCTCTAAGTACTTGGAAAAGCTTTCAAGCGACTTTAGAATTTAATTCCCTCTTTTTTGGGTGATTCCTATGAATGAACTTCAAAAAGAAGTTGATGCCCTTGTAAAAGACTTTGGAGGGTACTGGAAACCATTTGAGATGCTGGCTGCACTTTTGGAGGAATTGGGAGAGTTCTCGGATGAGCTGCTGAAATTCGAGCGGGTCAAAGGAGAAGGGAATATAGAAAAGCTCGAAGAGGAGCTTGGGGACGTTCTATTTGCCCTGATGTGCATTGCAAATTATTATGACCTTAATGTTGAAGAAGCCGCCCGTAAGAGTATACTCAAATACAGGGAGAGAGACAGGGAGAGATGGAAGTAGCTACTTATATCAATTTCGGGTAGTATATAACAACATGTCCTTTTACTTCTCACCTTATCCCAGAATTAAAAGAACTCATATGCTGTTATGTGTTATATTTTACAAAACTATTCCAGAAGTTTGGAGAATATACGAAACCTTTTTATATTCTCATATCTCTAAAAAATTTAGGTGATTGCTGTGAGAGGCAAAATAGATAAGATGGACATTCAGCTTATAAAACTGCTAGCTAAAAACTCGAGATTAACATACAAAGAGCTTGCTGAGATTTTGAGAACAACAAGGCAGAGGATATCGAGAAGGATGGAGAAACTTGAGAGAATCGGAGCAATCAAGAAATACACGGTTATCCCTGATTTTGACAGGCTTGGATACATCTACATGATCATAGGTATTACAATAAAACCCGGAATTCCCATGGAGCCTGTAATTGAAAAACTGAAAATGGAAGAAAATGTGAAAATCATTGAGAGAGCGGTTGGCTCGCACAACCTCGTTATACACATGGTGGCACCGAAGGAGATGAAGGAGATTGAGAAGAGAATCAATGATCTCTCCTCAAAGATAGAGGGAATCGACAAGATGGATATAACCTTCATCACGGACATCGTTAAGTTTGAGATTCTGTGATTTTCCTTTTTCGTCAATTATCGAGGGAAAGGGTAATAAACCAAACTGTTTTATAGGAGGTAAAAATCAGTTACTCTGGAGGCATTCAAATGATTCTCATTGATGTGGCAGCACTCACGGGAGCGGCACTCTTAGTTTACAAAAGAAAGGCTTTGGATATGAAGGGTGTAATTGCTGCGTTCTTTGTGGGTTTAGTCACCCTTGAACTCGGCGGAATTATTCCATTTCTGGCTCTAGCAGCTTTTCTTGGAATTGGGACTCTGGCTACAAAATACCGCTATTCTGAGAAAGCCAAGCTTAGAATTGCTGAGGGGAAGAGAGGAACTAGGAGCTGGGGAAATGTTTTAGGCAATGGGTTGATGGCTGTAATTTTAATAATAGTCGAGCATATGACAAAACAGGATGTAATTTGGATAGCAGCACTGAGTTCCATAGCTACGGCGAATGCGGATACCCTAGCCAGCGAACTTGGGAAGATCTTCGGGAAGAACCCGCGCTTAATAACGAATTTGAAAGAGAAGGTTAGAGCAGGTACTAATGGAGGGGTTACAATTCAGGGTGAGATCTTTGCGCTTTTAGGAGCTTTAACAATCGCATTGATTACACTCCCAATGTTCCAGAATAAAGGAGTCGCCTTGATTTCCATAACTCTGGGAGGATTTTTGGGATGCAATGCCGACAGCATAATAGGGGCAACAATTGAAAATAGGGGATGGTTCAACAACGATTTGACTAACTTTGCTGCCACAGTTGTAGGGGCGGTGTTTGGAGCTTTAATATTCCTCGCTTTCGGCGGCTGAGAGTGAGGAGCCATGTATCATGTTATAGCGCTTCATCAGGTTTACGGTGAGCTGATTTTTAGAGGATTGAAAATTCATGAGATAAGGCGCTCGAATAGGTTTAAAGAAGGAGATACTGTTTTTCTCTATATTGCCAGAGGGAATCCTCTCATTTTGAGGAGGGCCCTCCAAAGACTGGGATTGGATGAGGAGCAGACTCTCACTGTGAGGGGCACCATCGCTGGAGGATTTGAAGTTGGTGAAATCATAAAAGCGGATTTTGAGACGTTATGGGATATAACAAAGGATACCAGCGGATTAGTTATTGCCCACGGACGGGATGAGGGTAAAGAATGGCTCAGGCAGTATGTTGGAGATTTTGGGTATGCATTCACCATAGAAAAACCCTTCCTTCTGAAGGAGCCCTTTACACGGGAGGAGATGAGGGAAAAATATAATGTCCCTGTGGAAGGCATCATACACCTATCGAGCGGATCGAGGAGGGAATGGGTTAGACGGCTTTTTGAGGATCTTCTGGGGAGGGATATCCTTTTCGTATGAGATATCAAAATCCAAAAACTTTTAAAGGGTTCAAGCCTAGGGGTTTTCGAACTATCACAGGTTCATTGCTCAGGGGTGTCCGTAGGGAGCCCACTGGGCTATCTCTGGAGGTGGAAGAATGAAGTTTCCAAAGAAGATAAGGACATACTGCCCTTACTGTAAGAAGCACACTATCCATAAGGTCGAAAAGGTTAAGAAGAGGCAGAGAAGCGAGCTTAAAGCAGGTCAGAGACGCTTTAGGAGGATTACCAAAGGATACAAAGGTTTCCCAAGGCCAAAACCAGAGGGGAGAGAAAAGCCAGTCAGAAAGCTTGACCTCAGATACAGGTGCACGGAGTGCGGTAAGGCGCATATAAAGGGACAGGGATTTAGGGTTAAGAAGTTTGAGTTCGTGGAGGTGTGATGCATGGAGCTCCCAAAGGGACTTATCCCAATGCCAAACTCGAGGTTCATAAAGGTCAAGTGCATTGACTGCGGAAACGAGCAGATAGTCTTCAACAAGCCTGCCACAAAGGTTAGGTGCCATGTCTGCGGTGCTACACTCGTAGAGCCAACGGGTGGAAAGGGAATTATTAAAGCCAAAATCGTTGAGGTTTTGGAGTGATTCCTCCTTTTATCTTCTTATGTGCCCGGACGATTAATTTTTAAACTTCAACTCCTTTGATATTCTTGGGTATATGGAGTATAGAATAAAAAAATTGGAGATGGTGGAAATGCCGAGGAAGAGTAGAGAATATCCTGAAGAGGGAGAATTTGTTATTGCCACGGTTAAAAACATACAGAATTACGGAGCATTCCTCTCATTGGATGAATATCCTGGAAAGGAGGGCTTCATGCACATAAGTGAGGTCGCCCCTACCTGGGTCAGGAATATCAGGGACTACATAAAGGAGGGGCAGAAGATAGTTGCCAAGGTCATAAGGCTCGACCCCTCCAGGGGACATATAGATTTGAGCCTTAAACGCGTGAACCAGCAGCAGAGGAAAGCCAAACTTCAGGAGTTTAAGAGAGCACAGAAGGCGGAGAAGCTCCTTGAGATGGTGGCACAGAAAATTGGCAAGACCTATGAAGAGACATGGAGGGAAGTATGGGTTCCTCTGGAGCAGGAGTATGGGGAGGTTTATGCTGCTTTTGAGGATGCAGCTCAGAACGGAAAGGAAGTTCTTGAGGATCTGGTCCCTGGGGAATGGCTTGAACCTCTCTACGAGATCATAATCAACAATGTTGAGGTTCCAAGGGTCACAATTGATGCGGAGCTTGAGATAACCGTACCAACTCCGAACGGGGTGGAAATTATTAGAGAAGCCTTGATAAGGGCGAGGAACAGAATAAATGAAATTGAGGATATAGATGCTAAAATCGTTTATGTCGGCTCTCCAAAGTACAAAATAGACATTACAGCACCGGATTATATAACTGCTGAGAGGGTTATGGAAGACATAGCGGGTGAAATAATGAATGTTATAAAGAATGCCGGTGGAGAAGCCACGTTCATAAGGAAGGAGAGAAGAATAAAGAAAATAAAGAGGAGAGAGGCATGAGATGGCGCATTAGAAAATGCCCAGGATGCGGGCGTTATACTCTCAAAGAAACCTGTCCCGTTTGTGGTAACGAGACAAAAATAGCTCATCCTCCAAAGTTCTCCCCTGAAGATCCCTACGGAGAGTACAGGAGGAGGCTTAAGAGGGAGCTTTTGGGAATAGGAAGGTGAATGATATGAAAGAGAGTGTTATTGTGGTTTATGAAAAACCTGAGTTAAAAGACCCAATATTTATTGAAGGTCTGCCTGGCATAGGACTCGTTGGCAAACTGGCAGCTGACCACCTTATTAAGGAACTCAATGCCAAGAAATTCGCCGAGTTATACTCGCCGCACTTCCTTCATCAGGTCTTAGTTAAAAAAGACTCAACGGTCGATTTGATGAAAAATGAGTTCTATTACTGGAAAGGTGGAGAAGAATACAGGGATATAATCATTATAACTGGAGACACCCAAGTTCCCCCAACGGACAGCTACGGACACTTTGAGGTCGTGGGAAAGATGCTTGATTTTGTTGGGGAATTCGGGACGAAAGAGATAATAACCATGGGTGGCTTCCAGGTTCCCGAACTCCAGGGAGAGCCCAAGGTTCTTGGTTCCGTAACTCATGTGGAGCTCAAGGAGAGGTATAAGGACTTGCCCATAATCTTCAGAGAGGATGAAGGGGGAGCCATTGTAGGAGCAGCAGGTCTACTCTTGGGAATTGGGAAACTCAGAGGAATGCGGGGAATTTCGCTTTTGGGAGAGAGCCTAGGCTACGTCGTAGATGCCAAAGCGGCTAAAGCCGTTTTAAGCGTCGTTGCCAGAATCTTGGGAATTGAGATAGACATGAGCGCCCTTGATGAGAGGGCTAAAGAGACGGAGGAAATCCTCAAGAAGGTTCAGGAAATGCAGAGAGCAATGTTCGAGCAGCAAATGCCGCAGCCTACCGGGGAAGAGGAAGATAGGGGATACCTCTAATCCCCTTTAATTTTGAGGTGTTCCAGTGAACGGTTTGAAGGTGTTCCAATGAATGTGGATGCCGATCTCCATATCCACTCCCGCTATTCTAAAGCCGTTTCGAAGCTCATGACGATTCCAATGCTGGCTGAGAATGCAAAGTTCAAAGGTCTCCACATAGTGGGCACGGGAGACATTTTAAATCCACAATGGGAAGAAGAGCTTTTAAAATACACTCGGAAGGTTGAGGAAGGCACTTATGAGCGCAGGGGAATTAGATTCCTCCTTACAGCTGAAGTTGAAGATGCCAAGAGAGTCCATCATGTGCTGATTTTCCCGAGCATTGATGCAGTTAGAGAGATGCGTGAGAGATTAAAGCGCTATTCTAGTGATATAGAAAGCGAGGGAAGGCCCCATCTGAGCTTAACTGGAGCTGAAATTGCTGACTTAGCTAACGAGTTGGACGTTTTAATCGGCCCGGCACACGCCTTTACGCCATGGACAGCACTCTATAAGGAGTATGATTCCCTTAAGGAGTGCTATGGCAGCGCTAAAATTCATTTCCTTGAGCTCGGTCTTTCGGCTGATTCTCAAATGGCTGACAAAATTAAAGCCCACCATCGCTTAACTTATCTCTCAAACTCCGACGCC
>QMUB01000086.1 GCA_003663695.1 Thermococci archaeon
CAAACTGTGCAGGGATTTTTGGAGTTCATGCAAACTTTTTTGGCTCCTTTGAGGTTCGTGTTAATAAAGGGGGTTTAGCTTTAATCTCGCAGAGCGGCGCCTTCGGTGGTGCGGCCCTCGCCATGGGTAATGAGGAGGGAATAGGTTTCTCGGCCTTTGTATCCTACGGGAATGCCGCGGATTTAACAGAAAGCGACTTTTTGAGGTATTTTGCCGACGATGAAAACACGAAGGCAATTGCCCTCTACATTGAAGGGGTAAGGGATGGAAGAGAGTTTGTGAATGCCCTAAGGTATGCGACGAAAAAAAAGCCCGTTATAGTCCTGAAAGCGGGTAAAAGTCAGAGCGGTGCAAAGGCGGCACAGAGCCACACGGGAAGTCTGGCCGGGGCATACGAGATTTACAAAGCGGCTTTCAGGCAGTTTGGAGCCATTGAAGTGGAGGAGATGGAAGAGCTCTTTGACGCTGCAAAGGCCTTTGAGATGTATGGAAGTGCGGGGAGGAGAGTTGCGGTGATAACAAACTCGGGAGGTCCCGGAGTTCTTGCAACGGATAAACTCGAGAAGCTGGGCCTGGAAATTGCAAGGCTGGGTGAAGACACCGCCGCCAGACTTGAGGAGTTTCTTCCACCCCAGTGCTCCATAAAAAATCCCATCGATTTGATAGCCGACGCCGATTATGAGCGCTACAGGAAAACCATCGAAATCGTATGCGGGGATGGAAATGTGGATGCCCTCCTCGTAATATGCGTTCCCCCCATATTCCTTCCAAGCGAGGAAATCGCAAAGGCCATACTGGATGCTGGATGTAGAAAGCCCGTAATCGTTAACTTCATGGCGGGAGAGCTCGTCAAAGAGGGTGTTAAGCTCCTCGCAGAGCACGGCATAAAGAACTTTCCAACGCCTGAGAGAGCAGCAAAGGCATTGATGTGGCTGTACCAGAGAAGCTGTGATGGGGAAAATAAAAATTAAAATTGAAGTTAAAAATTAGAGACCTTCCCTATATTTGAAGAGCTCGCTCACACTTACGAGCGGAATGAGGGTGTAGCCCTTCCCTGCGAGGGTATCTTTAGCGCCCTCCTCTCTATCCACAACCACGAATATTCCCTTTACGTGCGCCCCGGCATCTTCGAGAACCTTTGCAGCCCTTAGAACGCTCCCTCCGGTTGTCGTGACATCTTCCACGAGGAGAATCCTATCGCCGGGAACGACTTCCCCTTCTATCTGCTTCCCTGTTCCGTGCTCCTTCTTCTTCTTGCGAACTATAAGGAGGGGTTTATTGCTTTCAAGGGCGAGTGCTGTCGCTATGGGGACGGCACCGAGCTCCGGTCCTGCAACTTTGTCAAATGCTATTCCCATTTTATCCGCTTCCTCTTTCATGAGCCCTGCGATAAGCTTTAGAGCCTTTGGGTTTGTTATGAGCTTCTTAATGTCTATGTAGTAATCGCTCTCCCTTCCGGATGTCAGAACGAAGTGCCCGAATCTTATGCATCCCTCATCAAATATCATCTTAACGAGCGCTTCCTTCATATCCATCACCTAATACTGCTCCCTCATCGTTCTTATTGCCGGATCATGAATTAAGGTGGATGTGATGCTATCAATCATCTTGTAAAACTCCTCCTTGCCCTTCTCAAGGGGCATGTTTTCAATCCCGAGGAGAGTGCACTCCCTCCCGAGCAGCCATTTTCCGAGGATTATCTTCTCCCGCCCATCCCGAAACGCGTCTATCCTTATTATTCCGTAGGGAATATCCGCGGTCCACCAGTTTGCCTTAAATTCCACCTTCCATCCAAGCCCTTCAATAAGCTCCACGAACCGTGCCATGGTCTCCGTCGGCCCATAGGGGGTCTTAAACGTAATCACCGTAAAGAGTTCATCACCTTTGAGGTACTCCTCAACTTCATCTCCAAACTCCAACTTCAACTTCATAATCCCACCTCCGATGTCGATGTTATTGAACCCATCAAAAAGCTCAAAACCGCCAGCAGTATGGCAATCTTAAGCTTTTTCTGGGACTTTCCGGCAGTTGATGGCGATGGATCCTTCAAAATGTCCCACATCGCCTTAAGAAGTATTAAGTCCACAAGCAGAATCGGCACATAACCCATACCTATCCCAACCATTAGGGGGAGGAACGAGGAAATTACGGTAAGAAGCGTGAAGAACGCCGCAATGTATGCCGCATTTCTATGCCCCAGAATTATGGGGAGGGTTCTGGCACCCTTAGCCTTATCCCCTTCTATGTCCTCCATATCCTTCATTACTTCCCTTGCAACATTCACCAAGAAAGCGCTGAGCGCGAGGTAACCCGAAAAGCCGATTTTCTCGACCGCGAGAGCACCGTATATTGGGGTGATCCCCGTTAAAAATGCCACGACTATGTTTCCTATGAAGGGCAGGGGCTTGAGCTTCCAAGCATACAGTACCATCAAAGCGTAGGCCATGGAGGCAACGAAAAAAGCATATCGGTTTATAGTGTAGGCAAGAAGCAAACCCACCAAAAACAGGAAAAATGCATAAATTAAAGCCGCTTCTCTTGTCATAGCACCCCGGGGAAGGGGTCTTGTCGGGCGATTTATTTTATCAATCTCATAGTCAAAGTAATCATTTATCGTGTTTCCGCCCGAACATCCCAGTGAGACTACCAAAAACGTCAGGAGGGCTTTAATCCATGGGGGATACGTTCCAATAGCCACCATGGAACCCAGTACTCCGACTATTCCCGCCAGAATACAATTATGCGGTCTGGTTATCTCTATGAAAGGCTTGAGCTGCATTAGGTACCCCTAACCAAATTAAAGGGAGGGGATTAAAAAAGTTTGGGTCACTATTCAATGAGCTGGTAGTACCCCACCTCTGGCTCGAATATTTCGCCCTCGGCCAGGAGCTCATGGAGGGCATCCTCAACGCTCTCCTCATCGAACTGCAACTTTTTGACTATGTATTTGCGGGATACTGGAGTCCCTTTCTTCCTGCCCAGAAGCTCAAGAACAGCCTTTTTAACCTCTTCAAGTTCTTTGCTTGGTTCTTCAATTTCTTCGAGCTCTTCAATTGGCTCTTCAAGCGCCTCTGCACTCTGCTCCTCTATCATAATCGCATAGAGTTCATCTATCGTCTGGAGAAGCTCTTCGCTCACTCCCTTGTTCTTTGCAATGACCTTGGCCTTGGCTGTTATCCCATAGGTATTGTATATATCGAGTGCCGCCTTGGCTCTCTTTACGTGCTCCACCTTGTCTCTGAGAGTTTCATAGCGGTGGAGTATCCATGCATTCGGGGAAACCTTGTAGACTCCTTCCACCAAAATCTGCTTGTCTCCCCTCCATTCCGCAACTTTACCGATGAGCTGCACCAAATCTCCCTTCTCAACGAGCTTCACGAACTTTGTATCATCCCTAAATGCGAGAACCCAGATAACCCCTGTGCCATCATCTATCTGGAACTTCCCATAAGTCTCATCCTCGGATATCGCGGGCTCTCTGACTACCGTTCCCACCACCTTAACCCTATAAATCTTGCGTGCATCCTTCGTGATAAGGTAATTCGGCTCAAAATCCCCTTCACTCTTTATGTAATAGCCATCTAGAATGTCCTTAATATGAACCCTTGTAGCGGGCAATCTTTTTCTCATTCAGACCACCACTCCAAAGCATTTTCCAATCCGGGCATAATCTTTTTCTCAAGCTCCTGTATTTCCTCCAGATATTCGAGTTCGGCATCGCTGAAATCCTGAACAACCTCTGCGTATATGTGCATCTCCTCATTCCTTATTATTCTGCCTATAACCCGCACCATCTGCCCTATTTTTGGAAGAACATTTTCTTCGCTCTCTATTATTGCGATGCCCGTCCCATCATCTATCGTGAACATGTAATCAAGCTTGTCAACCTTTATCACTCTGCCAATGAGAGCCACCCTCGTATCCTCCTCCCGAATCTCACCGATCTTACGTTCAAGGGCGGGTTTCCTGCGCCTGATCTGGGGTTGAAGCTCTTCCATATCACATTACCTCCTTAAATACTCTCCTAATCCTCTCAATCTCCCTTAGATAATCCACTTCATCCCATGAGGAAGCCTTCAAGAGGGTTCCCATGAATCTATCCTCATATACATTTCCCCTCACAATGATCTCCTTGCCGATGAGGGAGTAGAATTCCTCCTCCGCAAGCTTCTTACCTGCTTCTCTAACCGTTAATCCGGAGTTCACAAGTTCGTTTACCTTCTCTTTGATTGCGGTTGCATCGGCGCCCAGAAGCTCAGTAGCATTATCCCCAAAGAGAGTAGCCCTTATATAACCCGTTCCATCATCCAGTCCAAAGTCCAATATTACCATCGTCATGGGCTCCACTTCCCCATGTTCGGGACATATCCATATTCCTGAAGACTCATCATAATCTACTTTTCTCCTGCACTGGGGGCATGCATCGTAGACGGCTATACGGTAGAGCTTTGCTATCGTGCCCCTAACCTCAACGAATTTATCTCCATCCATGAGCTCCCCTATGGGCTTCCTCGTGTAGGAATAGCGTCTCACCTTCTGGAGCTCGGGAATTTCCTTAACCCTGGGATCTTCGGGGTTTACAATTATTCTGCTCCTGAAGTTAACGTGGAGCTCCATTCCAGTCATGCCCTCCCTAACCATGGCATCTATGACCTTTATAACATCTCCAACCTGAATTCCAATGTATTTATCAACCTGAGAATCCCAGATAACAACCCTCGCATTTCCGGTATTATCGTAAATAACCAGATTCATGACTTTTCCCTGGCTACCATCCCTCTTCGTGTATGTTCGCGGAGGGAACTTTTTCATAACCCTTCCAACTATGTTTACCTCCCTCATTCCGGGCACCAAATCTTCTATATGCATTAGGGGAGCACCCTCCTCAATCCCAATCCCCAGCTCTTTCGCCAGTAAAAATGCCGCAGCATGTTCGGAAATACCATCTCTCTCCATTATCTTTCTAATCTCAGCCTCTATCTCCTTAACGCTGAGGCCTTTTTGTTTTTTAATGAGCTCAACAATCTGCTCCTTAGTTAATACACTCATGACCACTCACCTAAATAGTAATCCAGTCTTGGAGTATTTAAATTTTTGGCATTACGATGCTTCTGCTGTCAGGAAAAAGGGTTTGGTTTGCGAGAGTTGGCAATTGGGTGTTTTGGTGCCCCAATCAGATTAACGTACGGGGGTCGGAACATACTGCAACAGCACATTCACCTACAAAAAAGAATAGAAAGAGTTCCTCAAACCCCATCTCCTTTTCTATCGTTCTGCTTGCCTTTTTCAATCTTTTCTATCAAATCCGCATACTCTGAATGTATGACCTTTTTGAAGGCTTCCTTGATTAAAACGGGATCATTCTCTGGAAATCCATAAAGCTCCGCAAATTTTGGAGTGGTTCCCAGAATTTTAGTCCTCTCATAGGGCTCCGCATATATCAAGCCCATGCTGAGGAGATGCTTAACGTGCTCGTAAGCCTGACTTCCTCTAAGCTTTACGAGTTTACTCTGCTCTATAGGCTGTAAATATGCTATTAAAGCCAGTGTTTTTAATTCTCCGGTTCTAAGATCGGGACGCGGCATCAAATGAAGTACTCTCTGAGAATATTCCTGCTTTAGCTGGAGCACATACTTATCCCCAAGAACCCTTACAATTTCTATTGCACTTTTTCTCTCCACATATTCTGCAGCTAAAAGCTCGATAAGTTTTTCCAGATAATCGTGGGATTTTATTCCCAGAGCTTTAGAAAGCTCTCTGACGCTCAAAGGTCTCCCGGCAACAAAAAGAGCAGCTTCAACAAGAGCCTTGTCTTCTATTAGTCCCACTACCACTCACCACTAAGAGATTAGGGAAGTGGAGGTTATTAAGCTTGCCCTTGCAGACCGCAAAGTTTATAAAGCGACCACCCATGAGTATGTATCGGCACAGCGGTCACAGCGGCGGGGATACACCCGGACTCGTTTCGACCCCGGAAGTTAAGCCCGCCAGCGATCCCGGTTGTACTGCCTTCCGAGAGGGGGCGGGAAGCCGAGGACGCTGCTGGCCATTAAAGCGCCCGGGTAGTGTAGCCCGGCCTATCATGCGGGACTGTCACTCCCGCGACTCGGGTTCAAATCCCGACCCGGGCGCCA
>QMUB01000087.1 GCA_003663695.1 Thermococci archaeon
AGTTTTTAATACCCTGATAACCCGATAGGATTATACCATCCACCATCTCCCCAATCTGAGGTAAGAATGGTCTTAAATCATCTTTCGTCTCTATTCTAAGCTCATCCAAACGGGAAGAAACTATAAAGCGCCCCGAGTGGGGAACCTCCACAACTTCGTCACCAAGCCTGAATTTGGTGCCCTTCCTAAACTCAAAAATTCTGTTGACTTTTACCGGATCTCTTTCCTTATATGCCCTTCTAATCCCTTCGAGCTTCAGCATCTCCTCTTTAACTGAGGGGTAGTATAGGTTCTCTTTATCAACGAACATCTCTGCCTGCCTCTTACCCAAAAGGGGAGAATAGGCAATGACCCTCTTAAAATCCAAATTCGCGAGGAGGTTCGCTATTATGCCAACCTGACCTCCAATCCTCTCCACATCATACTTAAAATGGGAATCGAACCATTTGTTGAGTTTCTGGTTAAACATGGGGACTGCATTTGGCTTTCCCGTTCTTAATGCATGAATTAGGCGAGCGGCAAAATCAAGGGGTTCATCTATCTGTCTGGGATATTCATCAAGCTTCTTTAGGATATTTCCCGCCCCAAATGTATCGACGAGCTTCTGGATATTTTTCTCATTGAGATACACTATTGCATCGACATTAACATTGTATGCCAAGTAAATGCTCATGTTGCTGAATTCCCTTACGAACTCCCGCCATTCCATGTATATCACCCTAAGTGAATACTAAGCTTCCTACTGCATATCACTTTAAAAACCTATCCCTTAAAATGGATGCTGTCAGGATTGAAGGGATAGTTCCATGGGTGCTAACTAGGCGCTTCCACAAACCAAACCTTTCTTTGCTCTTTTTTCAAGCTCTGATATGCGCTCCCTATTTAACGACGAGACAGGATGGGTTTAAAAGGCATCTACACAAACGTCACAACTTCTTCAAAGTCTTTCCTTCTCTTTCTGGGCTTCTCCTCTCTTAGGGGATAGCCGGCTGTGATCAGTCAGACGAGGTACCATTCTTCTCCCAGACCTGCCACGCTTCTAATCTCCTCTTCTATCCCCTCAAAATTTGTCACTCCCATATAGCACGTCCCTAATCAAAGCTCAACGGCTTTGAGCATCAAATTCTGGATGGCCATTGCAGCACTTTCGACACTCCAAACAAACTCCAAGAGATCGAATTTTTCTCCTTTTAGGAATCTAACATTTTTGTTCATAAAGACACCGATGTATAACGGCGCTCTATACATTTTCTCCTCGTATATGCGCTTCTTCAGTTTCTCGATTTTCTCCTCACTCAGTCCAAAATTCTGATAGTATTCAATCATGCCCTTAGCTATGAGCTCGTAGACCTTCTTCTTCGCTTCACTGCTCTTGAATATCACGAAGAGCCAGTTTTCTAAACCGCTGGCAGTTGGGGCTCTTATAGCAGCCTCTATCAACTCCTTAATCTTCTCCTCTTCAACCTCCCTCTCTTGGTAATATCTCACGGACGTTCGCGTGAAGATGGCATCCCCGAGTTCCATATGCATCACGATTAAATCTCGCCTCTTCCCTTGATTAATATTTCTGAAACCAAAGGTTGTCCATGGAAACCTTATTATACCCCCAATGCGAAGGGATGTTGGTGGGAAAATGTACGGATGGAGAGGTAGAATTGGGCTTATTGTTCCATCATCAAACACGACAATGGAGATGGAGCTTCACGAGGCTCTGCCCGAAGGAGTTTCTCTGCACACCGCAAGGATGCCCCTCAAGGGGGTTACGGAGGAAGAGCTCTTAAAGATGAGTGCACTGGCTGTAGAGAGCGCGAAACTCCTGAAGGATGCTGATGTAGACCTCATACTTTATGGGTGCACGAGCGGCTCTTTCATAGGTGGGGAAAACTTTGAGAATGAACTTGAGGAAAAGATTGAGGATGAAGTCAAGATTCCGGTAGTAAGCACAAGCAGTGCAATTTTGGCAGCTTTAAATGCCTTGGAGGCACAGCAAATCCTCGTTTTGACCCCCTACACGGAAGAAATAAACAAGAGAGAACGGGAATTTCTGGAGGCAAATGAGTTTGAAGTCCTCGACATAAGGGGGATGGGTATTGTGGAAAACACAAAAATAGGGAGACTTGAACCATATGAAGCCTACAGACTGGCAAAGGCAATGTTCACGGAGGAGGCGGATGCCCTCTTCATAAGCTGCACAAATTTCAGGACGTTTGAGATAATTGAAGCCCTTGAGGACGATTTAGGGGTTCCTGTGGTAACCAGCAACCAGGCATCCCTATGGTATGCCCTCAGGGAGCTCGAAATTAATGAGAGCATACTTGGACTTGGAACGCTCCTTAGGGAGTACTAGTTTGTACTTTATCCACATTTTTCTTAAATATCTTGATGCGTATTCTTAAATTTTCTGCATGAATGGATGCAAAATAAGTAAAAGAGAACCAAAAGGGCTATTAATTTCAAATGCGTATAGCATAACGGTGAAAAATGTGAAAAAAGAGGAAGTTGTTAAACGCTATTCACGGGTTTTTCCCAAGGCAGCCCGCGTCAGTTATGCTCCCATAGTGGGTGTTAAAGCAAAAAATGCCAAAGTATGGGATGTGGAGGGAAGAGAATACATCGATTTTCTGGCTGATGCAGCGGTTCAAAATGTGGGCCACAACAATGAGAGGGTCGTTAATGCCATTCTAGATCAGACAAAGAATTTGATTCATTTCACATTTATTTATGGTTTCCCGGTTGAGCCGCTCCTCCTTGCGGAGAAGCTCAGAGAGATTTCTCCTATTGAAAATGCCAAGATCGATCTGGGTTTAAGCGGAAGCGATGCGAATGACGGTGCCATAAAATTCGCTCGAGCTTATACAAAGAGGAGAACGATCCTGAGCTATCTGAAGAGCTATTATGGAGCAACCTATGGTGCCATGAGTGTTACTGGGCTTGACTTTGAAGTTCGTTCCATAGTAGGGGAGCTGAGCGATATCCATTACATACCTTACCCCGACTGTTACCGCTGTCCCTTTGGAAAGGAGCCTAAAAACTGCCACTTTGAATGTATAGACTTCCTGAAAGCCAAGTTTGAGGGGGAGGTTTATGCCGATGGTGTCGCCGCCCTATTTGCGGAGCCAATACAGGGAGATGCAGGTATGGTGGTGCCACCCGAGGATTATTTCAAAAGGTTGAAACGTATTTTGGATGAGCATGGAATTCTGCTGGTCGTCGATGAAGTTCAGAGCGGGCTGGGGAGAACAGGTAAATGGTTCGCGATAGAACACTTTGACGTTGTTCCGGACATAATAACCCTTGCAAAGCCCTTGGGGGGAGGACTCCCCATAAGTGCCATAATTGGACGGGATGAAATAATGGACTCTCTGCCGACAATAGGGCACACATTTACATTGAGCGGAAATCCTGTAGCCAGCAGGGCTGCTCTTGCTGTTATAGAGGAAATCGAGGAAAAAGAACTTTTAAAGAGGGCAGAAAAGCTCGGAAACTACACCTTAAAGCGCCTGAATGATATGAAGGAGGAGTATGAGCTTATAGGGGACGTCCGCGGCATCGGTCTGATGATAGGGGTTGACCTCGTGAAGAACAGAGAGAACAAGGATAGGGCATTTGAAGAAGCTAAAAAAGTTGTCTGGAGGGCGTATGAGCTCGGATTAATACTGGCGTTCCTTCATGGAAATGTTTTGAGGATAGAACCGCCCCTGACGATTGAAGATGATGTCCTAGAAGATGGTCTGAACAGGCTTGAAAATGCAATAAAGGATGTACAGGAGGGAAAAGTTGGGGACGAAGCGCTGAAACATGTTCAGGGCTGGTAGTTTTTCTATTTTCCTTTTCTACATATTTTCTACGTATAAAAGCAAACTATAAAAGTCTGACAGTCATATAACTACTTGGTGAAAAGCGCATGAGAGGAAGAAAACTTTTAGCCTTATTAGCGGTGATATTTGTGTTTTTTTCATACATCGGGGCAGCAGGTGCCTATAACTTTGCCATCAATTCGAGGAACAGTGTCATAGTGCTTCCAACAACAAAGATTGTGAACGGCACCCCCCTTCACATCGGAGAGGATGCCATAAGCGGCTCAAGACTGGGAGCTTTTTTGGTACTTAAAGGAATCAGAACTTCGTATTACACGGATAAGGTCAAGGTGCCCGTGGAATATCACAGCGTTTTGATAGAGGATAATGATCAGTATTACAAGCTAAACAAGATTGATATGCCCGATTTGAGCCTTAACGTGAGTGATTCCCCAACTGGAAAAGCGGTGGTAGTTGCGGTTAATTTCTCAAAGATATCGTATAATTCAACATCAAAGAAAGCTCATTTCGAGGACAGAAGCATCGAGATAATTTTTAATGAAAATACGACTCCTCTGGAGCTTGGAGGGAAAAACACCATCACAGTCGCCACGCAGGTTAATGGAAAGGATGTTATGTACATATACAACTTCGAGGAAAAGGACGATACAGCTGGATTTGGTGCCACGATAAGCATCAATGGATGGAGCATTACGTTCCAGGACATAGATGTAAATCAGGAAACGACATTTACGCAAATTCAGGAGCCGGATGGAAACTTCTTCAAAAAGATACTCGAGAAGGGCAAATACTACCTGTTCTATGAGGATAAGAATGGAAATCTTGATAGGGAGGAATTCGCGAGCTATCCCTCATCCAGGCTAAGTGAGCTCCAGGAGGAAGGTGCTAAAAAGATATTCCTCTTCAGCCCGACTGGCTTCTTCATAGGGATTGGAGGGATTAAACAGGTTCAGTACTCCTATGAATACTACGAAAAGCTCAAGGAGTACAGGGACGGGGACGTATATCAAGGGCAATGGGTATGGGATATAGATCCGGACAGTAACCTCTTCACAATATACCTACACATAGATCCTGAAAATGGCTTTAACAAGGTGGAGCTGGGTGAGAATATGTGGGTGGTTCTTCCAGTGGGGAACCTAAAACTTCATCCAATATTCACAAAGGACGATAAAGGGAAGATAACGGGAATAGAGGCATATCAATTTGTCCAGACAGAAACCGTTGAGTCCAGGGTTCAGGTTCAAACAACATCGGCGGATGTTGTGGATGATGTGCATGATCTCATAATCACGGATGAAGAGTTAACATCTCTCCCCGACGATAAAAACGTCATAATCGTCGGTGGATGGGTGAGCAACAAGGCGTGGTCACTTCTAGAGCAGGTTTACGGAAAATCCACCATCCAGAACATAAAGGATGACATCATGAGCAAGGGCTATGTTGTTAAAATACTCAACAATCCAGAGAACTCTAACTATAAGGTAATAATTCTGGCGGGCAAGGGATACCCGGAAACGGCCCAGGCAATTGAGGAATTTATGAGCAATGCCTGATTTTCCTCTTCACTTATTTTAGCATTTCTTATTTGATTCAGAAGATTTATTTGGCTGATTTGAAAACAAGTAACACTTTTTACTTTTCCTAATAAATTTTGCGGTTCATTTTGATATATTTATAAACGCTAAAATATTAAGTTCAACCATGTTCAGGGAATACGGACGGGATGCTAAAATACTCATAGGAGCGAATGCCCTCGGTCAGCTCTTTCTCCAGTTTTCCATATTCATAATGCCCTTCTATCTCAGGGCTTTAGGTTATGATATGTCATCAATGGGCATTTTTAAGCGAAGAAGTTGGGGGAAAACTCAGGCATCATGCCTTCTCCATAAGTTTTGGACTTGGCACCATCTTCAATGCTCTGGGAGTTCTTGTAGCTGGATTTGCCCCCGATTTTCTCATGGAAAACTTTGGGATAAGTCCGGGGATTGCCTATAGACTCGTCATAGCACTTGCGCTTCTGCAGTTCATCCTCGTGATACTGCTCTCTTTGTCATTGAAGATGTGCCCGTTAGAAACCCCTGCATAAAATGGAGGCGTGAGTTACTAGTTAAAATCCTGAAGTTTTCCCTCCCAAGTGCTCTTATATGTCTTGGAGCAGGGATAACGATCCCATATATGAGTCTCTACTTTAATCTCCGCTTTGGTCAAACTTTGGCAGTCATAAGCGGTGTTTTCTTTGCCCAACAGCTTGTGATGGGCTTTGGAACTTTTCTCC
>QMUB01000088.1 GCA_003663695.1 Thermococci archaeon
GCTAGAAAGACCCCAACTAATCCAATGCGTCCAAGATACAGCACAACCAGGAGCAGTTGGACAAGGGCAATTAACCGTAGCATTTCAATCACTTCTTAATCTTGGAAAGATACGCAAATGTAGCTTCCTTGAAATTGGCCATCAGTGCATCGAAGATACTCTCTACGACTTTCTGCTCGAATTCCTCCTTAGTTGTTGTAATTTTATACACATAACGCATTCCACCCCTTCCCTTGCTGACTTCCCTTTCCAGAAGTCCTCTTTCACAGAGCCGATTCATTAAAATGCTGACAGTTGAGCGCCTTAAATCGGGATGCTTTTCCTTCATTTTCTCGTAGACCTCTCCTGCTGTTGCTACCTTGGCATCCCACATGTATCCCATTATTTCCGCTTCCAATGGAGGTAGAACTGCCTTCAATCCTTCTTCTGTAAGCTTAAATTCGTGGGGTTCCATTGAGCCCATAGCCATCCCTCACAATTATCTTGGTCAAACCCTCAAATAAAGTTTCCGGCAACATTTATAAAATTAAGGTTGTAGTTTTAGTAGGTGGGAAGATGGTAGAGATAGTTCTTGACCCAGAAAAAGCAGAAAGGGTAAAAAAAATCAGGCCCACTAAGGATGAATATTTCATGCTCATAGCAAAGCTCGTTGGTTTGAGGGCTACATGCCCCCGTTTGAGAGTTGGTGCTGTAGCTGTTAAGGATGGCTATATTTTAGCAACAGGATATAATGGCGCTCCAAGGGGTATGGATCATTGTATCGATGTGGGATGCCTCATAGTTGATGGTCACTGTCACAGAGCTGTTCATGCGGAGCAGAACGTCATAGCAATGGCAGCACGAAAGGGTATAAGCCTAGAGGGTGCCACGCTCTACGTTACACACTTCCCGTGTGATATATGCTTCAAGCTTCTCCTCAATGCGGGTATAAAGGAGATAGTCTATGAAGAAATGTACCCCAACGAAGCCACGGATGTGCTCCTGAGAGAAGCCCAAGAGAAAGGAATAGTAAGGATAAGACAGTTCAAAGTTCCAGAAGACAGAGTTAAGCTCTTTTTAAGTGAACTTTTTGATTAACCCTTTTTCTCGATTTTTTCAAGCTTTTCGTTTATCTCCTCGAGTTCGATGGCAATTTTTCTCGTTAGCTCCGTTATCTCCCTCTCAGCCCGGTCAACATTCATGTATATTCTGAAGAGGAGCAAGTAGGCAAATCCAATTGATACAACAAAGAGAGCATCTAAGCCCCTTCCAAGCCCGAGGAGGTTTTTAATTGTCACTGAAAGCTCCAATGGCTTTAATGCAATTACGAACATTATCAACAGAAGTGTTTCCCAAGAAAGGAATTCCCTCCAGTCGAATTCTTTCCTTACATATTTCCCTATCACATAAAGCGCTAGGGCGACTAAAACTATTATTGTTACATACTGTATTGCCAGCATTTCCATCACCTCATCTTATCAAAAAGTAGATTTAAAGCTATTTTAACTCCTTCCAAAACGTTTGTTCCTTTTTTAGCGGCGTAATCAGTATAAACAGCTTTTATTGGGACTTCTTCAATTCTACATCCCCTGCTTGCCACTTCAATTATTATCTCGCTTGAGACGGCATATCTATCACATGTTATCCGTATTTTTGAGGCACACTCTCTATTGAAACATCTGAGTCCGCTTTGAGAGTCGCTCACATACATTCTGGCAAAAAACGCTGTGATACCATCGAGGATGAGATTTCCAAAGCGCTTAATGAAAGGCATCTCCTTTATATCTCCTTTTAACCTTGAGCCCACTGCAAAATCCGCTTTTCCTTCGGCAACGGGCTTCATGACTCTGAGGGCATCGCCAACCAAGTGCTGTCCATCGGCGTCGAACGTTATTATTATCTCTGCTCCTTTTTTAAGCGCGTAAATTATTCCGGTTCCAAGAGCACCCCCGAGCCCTCTGTTAACGATGTGAGTCAGCACATGAACGCCGCTTTTACGGGCAATCTCTCTCGTTCGATCCACACTCCCATCGTTAACAACAACTATGTGCTCCGGTTTAAAATACAATTTCAAACTGGAAAGAACCTCTCCAAGGGTTCTCTCCTCGTTATATGCAGGTACAACCACGTAGGTCTTTAACAGTCTTCTGAAAAGAGATAAAGCCTCTTTCATTGTTGGAACTTCAAATGTTGGCTTCTCCTCGATTTTAAAGCTCATTCTTCCGCTCTCATGAGAGGTTATTAAAAGGCTTAGTGTTCCGGCTCTTTTTGCGGGCACTATATCATAGCCGTGATCTCCGATCACGATCGCCTTTGTAGGGGGGATTTTGAAATGTTCTAAAACTCTCTTAACATGCATCTCATTTGGCTTAACCTCATCCTTTGCGACATCGCTTCTCGTGAGAATAAAATCGAAATATTTCTTGATACCATGCATGTTCAGGGCCTTCGTGGCAGCTCTCCTGCAGCTCCGGGTCATAAGGGCAATTTTAATACCCTCCTCCTTTAGAAATTCCAGGAATTCTCTGGAGCCATCAAAAAGAAAGCTCTCATCCACACGTTCTTCTTCCAAGTCCTCCAGGATTTTTTGGAGCTCTTCAGGTTTTCTATTCGTTTCCTCCGCAATCCTGAAGAGGTTTTCGTACATAGGGGTTAAATCTCCGATCGTTTCCTTGGGGATGCCCATATCAAGCAACCTTTTCTTGAGTTCTTCTTTTATCTGGTGGAAGTCCTTCGGAGCCCCTATTAGGGTCCCATCGAGGTCGAAAATTGCTAGTCTTATATCCATGCTCTCCACCTTGGTTGCTCCTCTAGATTTCATATGGGGGTAGCCTCTTTAACTTTATCGCTTCCACCGAAGGGTTTATTTATGCTCGTTCATTTTTTCTTTGGGGGATGGAATGGACGCAACAACTCCATTTGCAGGCTTCTTGATATCACTCTTTCTCACTCCCTACATAGCTCGCCTTATGAAAAAGGCGGGAATAGTGGGAAGAGACGTGCACAAACCGGAGAAGCCTGAAGTACCAGAAATGGGAGGTATAGCCCTTCTGATATCACTTGCCATGTCCCTCGGGCTGAGCCCGAGCGAAGTCATATCAAAGGCGGTTCTCACGGCTCTCCTCTTTGGTTTAACAGGGATTCTTGATGATCTAACGGTTTTAAAGCAGTCCCATAAAGTTTTATTATGTCTCATAATGTCAATCCCGATCCTATCTCTTCCCTTAAATCATACCTTAAATCTCTTCGGATTGGCTGTGGATATCGGATTGGCTTACCCGGTTTTTGCAATTCTGTTCATAACGGCATCCGCAAACCTCGTAAACATGCTGGCAGGCTTTAATGGACTTGAAGTGGGAACCTCCTCAATAGCCCTGCTCTCTCTGGCACTTATCACGAAAGGGGATGCCCAGATGCTAGCTCTCGCAGGGTTAGGAGCCTCTTTAGGCTTTCTCTGGTGGAATAGATACCCAGCAAAGGTTTTTCCAGGGGATGTGGGCACTCTAAGTCTGGGCGCTTTAATAGGAGTGATAGGGATTCTGGGAAAAGTTGAGGTTTACGCCGCTATTCTTTTGATACCCCATGCGGTGGATTTCCTCCTCAAGATGAGGATAAGATTTCGGGGAAAGGCAATGGGGAGGACGGAAATTCTAGAGGATGGGACACTAAAAGCACCACCCTACCTGAGTTTCCTGGGGTTAATAATGAGAGCAAAAAGGGTTAAAGAGTGGCAGCTCGTATCTATAGTTTGGCTTCTTGAACTTGCTCTTGGGATGTTTGTTTTCCTCCTTCATCTATGACCTTAACCATCCCGAATCCAAAGCGTGTCTTATCGCCAAAGCCGTTCTCATAACCAAACTTCAGTATCTCCTCGCTTCCGTAGTAGCGGAAAACCATAAGAGAACCCCTGTAGAAAACATCCCTAACCTTTATGCGCACGGGCTTATGCTTTATAACCTCTAACGTGAACTCCTTATCCCTCGGCATCTCCCCAACGAGCTCCGAATAGCGCATTAACATAATCTTTCTAAGTTTCTCATGGAAAAGGCTGTCCGTTGGATACAGATCCCATATCTTCATCCTGTCCTCTTCCAGTTTTATTGTCCTGACCACTATGGGGCTCAGTGTGGAGAGAAGAGATCCTTCTTTAAATTCCGGCTCCTTTAAGACTTTTACCTTCTCAACAAAGAGCCTGACATCCTCTATTGTCATTATCGGGTTGTCCATGAAGCCCTCTACTATTGCTCTTATGACGTCGGGCATGAAGGAAGACACGTAGAGGCATACATCGTCAGAGAGTATTTTAATCCCTTTCTCTGGGATCAGCTTTCGAGAACGTACCATGATACGGGAAAATGTGAAATAATCAGAAGGTGTCGTCTTGGTCATCTCAGCTACGTCGGGAGAGGATATCTCTATTTTATTGATGAGTTCACTGTAAACGTCATAATTGTAATTGAAAGGCAGGATAGCCCCTTTATTTTCAGGCTTAAACTTTATTTCTACCCTCATGCACCAGCTCCCTCCGAATTTAACATTATAACTTTATAGCGCTTCACATTAATAAGCGTTTCGTGTGAAACGATATTACAATACCCGGATGTTAAAATGACCCAAATATTTATAACCTGTAAGAGGGTTTTAAAAAATGGGCGATTACATGTGAAATTCGGGTTCTCGAGGATAGGGTTAAAAGTACTTCTAACAAATTATATATGGAGGTGCGAGAATGTCAGTTGAAGATGAAATAAAATTTGAGAGGGACGAAACTTACGATGACTACATAACCTATTTAAAAAGGAGAATAAGACAGCTCGAACTCCAAGTGAGAACACTTGAGGCGGATAAGGAGAGGCTTGAGAGAGAGCTTTCCCGTCTGAGGATGGAGATGTCAAGGATGAGGCAGCCCCCTGCTTTTGCAGGAACCCTTTTAGAAATGCTCGACGAAGAGAGAGCAATAGTGCAGAACTTTAATGGACCGCGTTTTGTTGTGAGGATAGCACCATGGATAGAAAGGGAGAAACTAAAACCGGGTTCAAGGGTCGCTCTGGACCAGAGGACAATGGCGGTGATTGAGCTCCTTCCATCACAGAAGGATCCGAGCGTTCTTGGTTTTGAAGTCATTGATAAACCGATGGTCTCATATAAGGACATAGGAGGATTGAAGAAGCAGGTGCAGGAGCTTAGAGAAGCCGTTGAGCTTCCATTAAAGCATCCAAAACTCTTTGAGAAAGTTGGCATAGACCCTCCAAAGGGGGTTCTCCTATACGGTCCTCCGGGATGCGGGAAGACCCTGATGGCAAAGGCACTTGCAAATGAAGTTCATGCGACATTCATTAAAGTCGTAGGAAGCGAGCTCGTTAGAAAATACATCGGAGAAGGAGCGAGGCTCGTGAGCGAGCTCTTTGAGCTTGCACGTGAGAAGGCGCCAACTGTTGTTTTCATAGATGAAATTGATGCAATTGGGGCAAAGAGAATGGATGAAACGACAGGTGGTGAGAGAGAAGTTAACAGGACTCTGATGCAGCTTCTGGCAGAGCTCGATGGATTCGACCCAAGAGGCAATGTTAAGGTGATTGCAGCTACAAACAGACCGGATATACTCGATCCGGCGCTTTTAAGACCCGGAAGGTTTGATAGGCTTATAGAAGTCCCGCTTCCAAACTTCACGGGGAGGCTTGAAATACTCAAGGTTCATACAAGGAGAATGAACCTTAAAGATGTGGACATCAAAGCGATAGCGGAGATGACAGAGGGGGCGAGCGGTGCAGACCTCAAAGCCATTGCAACGGAGGCAGGAATGTTTGCAATAAGGTCAAGGAGAAGCTATATAACCCACGAGGACTTCCTAAAGGCTGTGGATAAGGTTCTGGGTGGAGAGCAAAAGCTGGCACAGCAGATAGCCATGCATGAGGTCATGTACGGGTGATTTCCCCATTTTTACCCTTTTCTAGGACTATTATTCCAACGGATGACGGGAATA
>QMUB01000089.1 GCA_003663695.1 Thermococci archaeon
CCTTACCAGTACCACATCTAAATCCTCAAACTTTATCTCTGCCATAATCTACCTCCTTTCTTTTTATACTTCACGTCTACCGATAAACTCTGTTCTCCACGCAATCTTCAAACTTTCAGAAATAGTGACAGTATCCTGAGATACACCGTAGTTTTTACAAAGCCACTCTTTTATCGCAGAAAGATTCTTCTCAAGTTCTAAAGGTACCTCTAAAGAGAGATACTTTCTATCAGGAGTTGCAAGTTTTACCCTGAGTCTTCCTGTACCATCCGGATTATCCTTTATTACAGAGATGATTGTAAATGTAGAACCTGAAGCAATAAGTTTGCGAAAATAGTCCTCATTGATCCGGTTTTCCATTATTCTGTCTTTTGAACCTCTCCACTGTTCCCAGGCAAGATTTTTCCTTATTTCTTGTTCTCTATCAAACAAGTGCATAGTCAAAAAATGCAATTACAGTAGGAGTCCTTCCATGTTTTTCTGAATATTTCACCACACAACTTGTTTCAAAAGTATAACCGAAAAAGAACTGTACTGCATATAAAAAATTCTCATCATCGTAACAAACAAGGTATGGAATAGGACCTGTAGGACCTGTAAGATTAAATCTATTCATTTCGTAGAAAGTGTGAGGACTCATTTGAGAACCATCTATCCACAACCATTGTTCATCATCCCTTTGAGTACCTGTCGATTGTACAGTAATAAAGCCTCCATAAATGACTCCTTTTCCTGCAATAGAAAATAACTCAGTAATATCATTCGCTTTAACTGTACCAGCATAACAGGCAGATTCTCCACCTCCATATTTATTGCGTATAGTAACTTCTGCAAGTTCCTGTAAGGCAATGTTTATCCTTCCTGTCCAGTCCGGTGCTCCTCTTGCCATTTTTCCTTCTTACTTCTTTCTCATTTTGCGATAATACTTAATTTTGGTGGCCAGCGTGAAGTATAAAGAACCGGAAGTAAAAATAAGCCATCCCCAGTCTGCATGTAAAATAGTCTCACAGATAAGTCCAGAAGTCATTATGAAAACACCTATCCATTGCCCATCTGTCAAAATTTTTTTTAGCCTCATTTATATGCCTCTGGTAATCTTCCTTCCTTGATCAACTCCTCACGTGCTAACCTCTCTAAAATTTCTTGTTTCTTTCTTTCTATCATCTCTCTAATTCTCATCTCTTCTTCTGCTTTCTTTGCTTCTTCTAATCTTTTTTGATATTCTTCATCACTTATTTCTTCAAAAACTTCTTCAACTCTACCTGTCTTTACATCAACTCTTAATCCTTTTATCTTCATATTATGCCCTCCTTGCTTTGAAAAGTATGAATTTTGAACCTGCTCCTATCGCATTTGCACCTTGTGCTTGAATTCGTAAAGAAGTTATATTTGTTATAGTTGAAGTTTTTGTCCCACTTCTAATCATTTCTTCTACAGATGAACCAGTAAATCTACTTACATTAGAAAAAAATCTAAAATAATCATTTGGGTCTTTTGTAATTTTAACCTCAAATAAACAACCTTCATTTTCTCCAAGAACAGCTACCGTAGGACGATTTATTCTCGTCCCACTTATTGAAGTATCATTAGCTCTTAACTGTTGAGTATAGTAATGTGTATTGTCAGTATCTCCATTTACATATAAATATAAGTCATAAGCACTACTCGTTGCATTTTTAGCAGTAGCAAGTAATATGTAAAACCACGCCGAATTTCCATCTAAACCTGTGAACTCAACATAATCACAATCAGAACTAACTTCAACTTCAGCTACTTTTTCCATTACATTAGCTGCAACATTTACTGCTTCTGCAATCTCTGAATCTGTATTTGTTGAGGCTTCTAATGCAGTCTCGGCAGAATTTACTTTGAAGAGTTTTCCTGCAAGACCGGAATAAGAATTCGGTGTGTCTTCTAACTGAATAAATTTTCTTAAAGCAGCTCTAATTATATGTAACAAGATTTACCTCCTCATTCTTCTATTACATAAATTGTAGTCGAACCTGATGCACAGATCCCTGTAATTTTCCCAGCATAGGTATCATCAACAAGGATATCCCCAGGGAGAAGAGGTAAATGATCCGTTGTAGCTCCATCTCCCAGATAAATATAACAGGTTTCACTACCAAGATTTTCCAAATACAAACAGGTCCTTTTGTCATTAGCTGCCACAATTTCAGTAGATGTAGTACCTACAGTAACCTTTTTACCTCCACACTGTGCAGTCTTTACCGAAGGTTTTATTGCAAACCATCTAACTTGATTATAAACACCCATCGAGATCTAAAAAATTAAGTTTCTTCAATTACCTCTTCACTCCACGGCAACCATACTCCCTGTATTTCGCTTTTCTTTAAAACTCCAAACCTAAATAAAATTGTATGTGAATAAGTATCATCTTCATTATAGCCTTTTAAAGTGAAGGTTGTAAATCCTGGTTTAACTTCATAGAACTCCTCAAAAGAAATAGTCTCGCCATCAGTTGAAAACCACTCATCTGAATAACTTGGCCATACCTGATGCAGTCCGTGAAAAACTGCCACACCTGCAAGACCACAGCAACCCGGAGGAAAGACAATATCTATTTTATGTATGACACCGACAGGAAGTTCTATATCAAGGGTTTGAGGATCCTCTTTTGATGTATTTGCCGGTATTGTAAGATGAAAGCGTGAAATCATTGTCTATTTTTAAATAACTGTCTGTGAAAATCTTGAGCAATTTTTTTATCTACAAGAACAAATTCTTCCTGTACATGTTGACAAATACAGGAAGTATCACAGAAAACTTTATATCCTTTTTTACGTAAAGCTAAAAAAAACGGTATATCATCTGCATAGTCTCTTTCAAAATGGAAAGAGTCAAAAGATACATCTTTAAAAACTTCTGTCTTAAGAAGACAGAAACCTAAACCTCCTGCATCAATTTCAATTAACTCATTAGGAGGGACCTCCCAGATCGGTTCACAAACTCCCAATCTCTCATTTTTTTTAGCGATTACAGGAGCGTAAGGTTTTGAACGTTGCCAGTAAAGTCCTAAAACACAATCAACATTATGTTTTAAAAGACGAAGAAGACCATCACGAGGTGGGACAATATCCTCTTCAACAAAGAGAATGTAATGAGCTTTCTCTCTTAAAGCAAAATGAACAATACGACGATGTGCATAAGGAAGCCAAGTGCGGTAGGTTATTTTAAAGACAAAGTCAATATCCGGTTTTTTTTTCTGAGTTTCAAGTAAACATGACAGTAGAGCCTCTACCATCTGAGGATAGAAGCCCCGATAAACCGGAATTCCTATGCAGATCTTTATCATTGATTAAAACTGTCATCTATTAGCAAATACTGACAACTGCTGCTAAATATTGTCAAACTAAATCAATAAGAACTAAAGCCTCAACAACGTAGCTGTTAATCTCAATGTAGCAGCCATTTTGTAAATATAGACCTCGAGGGAAATTAAATATTTTTGAATCTGCAGTAGAGATATTTAATGTAGTAACAACTTCACTATTAGCTGTAAAACCATCTCTAATTTTTAAAGTTGCTGTATCTGATCCGTTGCCGGTAAAGATAAGAGTAGAGATAACGCAGGGCCCTCGTGCGAGAGCCCTGCTGAAAGTTATCCTCTCACGACGTGGAAAATTCAGTGCCATTTATCAACTTCTTATTTGTGAAATCACAACCCTTACAGCTGCATTAGCCTGAGCCTGAGTCAGGATTAGTTGTAACTTTCTTCTGTTCTTAACGTCCAGGAGATTTCCAAAATCATTAACATGCTGAGGAGTTACAATCACCATCCCATGAGGACAGAGTCCCTTAACGTATAAGTTGCAAGCCTTGGCTGTGGTTTGAAAGGCCGGAGTGGCAGGAGATGTCAGATCATACAAACCATTTGTAACTTTCTCTGCATCTGTAGATTCAATTGTTGCAATGTGGTCATCAGCTTCAGAAAAGATCCTTGCATCATGAATATCGTAAATATCTGTTAAGATTGAGCCATCGTCGGCGGTTAAAACTCTTTTCTTTTGTTCAGCTAAACCATAAATCATTCTGAGTCTATCCATTATATCTTCAGTGTAAATGTTAACAGGTACATACTCATCATCATCAAAGCTGAGCTTCACTTTCGAGATGATCTCGTCAGGTCTGTAAGTAGAAAGAATTGCTGAAAAAGCAATGGCTGCGTATGGAAAGTCAACAGGTAAATCAATATACTCATCTCCAGAAGATGCAGTTGTAAAGTTGTATTTTTCCTTTCTCATTATGAAGCCTTTTTGTGGCAAAGCTCCCTCTTCAATGATGTATAACTTGATTGTCACTTTTCCAGTACCGGAAGCAAAACCGGCAGTTGCAGAAATTGTGAGGGCCACGTCAATGATGAGTTGAGGGTTGTTGAACTTGCTGGGATCAAAATAATATTCAGGATCTCCAAGGTACCGACCAAACAAGATCATTATACTTTCTTTCTGAGTAGCTCCGCCATTCTCATCAAAAGTCGCCCTAGGCATTTTTCCTAACTCATAGAAGTTTAACCCTCTCCACTCGATCATTCGCAAACTCTCAAGAACTTCAGCACCATCCACAATTTCAACTTTGCTCACGTCATCGTGGATCTCATGATCAGTACAGGAAGTAGAACCATTTGTTGCCTGAAGCTCTATCTCGATTGCAGACAAAAGACCGGCACCTTTCAAAGACTCTATGATTTTATCTGTATCTGAAAATGTAGCCTGTCTTTTTAAATAATGTACTCTTAATTTCATATTACTGCCTCCTTCTTAAATTTCACCCTAAACTTCTCATCCGGCAGTCTTCATCCTGTGTAAAGCATCACCAATCCTTTTAACCCTTTCGTAATTCTGAGGAGCATTCTTAGGTCCTTTAGGAGGCAGCTCAACTCTTGAGATTACATCCAAAACACGTGCAATTCCAGACTTGTAGACATCCTTTGCTGCTGCTATTCCACCACTCCAGCGAGGTACACCAACAGTTAAGGTTCTTTCTTCCCACTTAGCTCCACCGGCTTTCTTTACTCCTTTTCCATATGCACCACGATTGGCAGCCTCAGTTATTGCCTCACGCCAGGTACCTTCAGCAGCAACTGTATTTGCCTCCCAGACACTTCCTGCACCACGAACGTTCTCTTGGTAATAACTTGATCTTGCTGGAGTTACAGTTGCCCATTTTTCTGCAGCTTGATCAGCTGTATATTTTACTCTGGGTTTTGGCATCGTTTTCCTCCTTTCTTAATTACTTTAACAGGTATTTCAAATTCAACTTATTAACATATTTTATGAGAGGCTAACTCAATTAGATCCTCGCCTCTCCAGGAATTTTACTACATCCTTACTTTTTTGTCAAGTTATTCACAGCTTTTTCACAGGTTATTCACAGGTTATTCACAGGTTATTCACAGCAGGTAAACTTTTGATTTTCAAGAATTTAGCTTTAAATTCTCTTAGTTTTTCACAGGTCCTACTACTACTACTACTAATATAAAAATCTAAAAAAAATAATAAACAAAATAAAAAAAAGTAATTAAGGGGAGGGGTTAAAGAGGCGGACAAAAATTTTTTTCTTGACAAAACCTGTTAAAGATGTTATATATATAGGTAGGAGCTGGTCTCTAAAATGGAAATTGCAAAAGTTATTAAAGTAGGTCACAGCTGGGCAGTTTGTATAAAGCAAAAATACTGGCGTAATATTGGAGTAAAACTTGGTGACTGGGTAATAGTTAAAAATACTTCTCAAGGATTGGTTCTTAAAAGACTAAATTTAAAAGAAGATGAAAATCCAAAACGTAAAAATTGATGAAATAGAAATACCGGAAACACTTTTAAGAACACAAATTTCTGGAGAGGAACTTGTAGCACTTCAGGAATCTATAAAGCAGTTCGGGATCTTAGA
>QMUB01000090.1 GCA_003663695.1 Thermococci archaeon
AATTAGGGTGAATACCGCCGCTATTAGTGCCCTTATGAGCGAGGCACCATCTAAAGGTACTCCCAGCAGAAGGAGGTAGGCTATTGAGAATATATATCCTGTCATTATTATCGAAAATAATGCCAAACTGTTGCCAATGAATTTCCCATTTATAACCTGATCCCGGTAGACAGGATGGCTCATTAAAACTTTGGCGGTTCCTTCCTCTATTTCCCGGTTTATTGTATCCGCTCCTAGTGCTATCCCAATTATAGCTCCAAAAAGCATGAGTGCTATTAAATTTGTGGTTATGGAAATTGAAAGGGGAGTTGCCGTTATGAACCCTTCTGCTCCTGTTAGCGATAATGAGGCATGGCTAACCTCTATCTGGCCCGCAGAGTTTATTATCTCGTCCTTAATTGCATAATTGAAGAAAAAAGTTATGAGAAGGTAAAAAGCCATGAGGCTTATGAACCTCTTGCTTCTTATGGAGGAATAGAACTCCTTGAAGGCTATGTTGAGCTCTTTCATGCTAACGCCTCCCCACACGGCGCATCATCAATATAACTGCCGCAAATGCAACCACTAGGATTATCACCCCCATATATGCTGAGCTTGAGCTCTGTCTGACTCTGGCAGTGAGCTGGATTTGAGACTCCGCCTGATCAGACTTCACATCTATACTTATTCTATACTCTCCAGCGGGAGTTGTTTTCGAGGGTTTTATGTAAAGGGTTATTGTTTCAATGTTCTTTCCTTCTATCTTGGCCAGTTTTTGGGGTTCCACCCGGATATCCCATCCCTTTGGAGCATTAACCTCAATATTAACGTTGGTAACAGTGTTTCCTAGGTTTCTCAATATTAGGGGAATGCTCTTTTCCTCATCGGGCTTCAGGGATACCAAATAGTTTGATGTTTCGATGGAGAGCATATATTTCCCGATAACCTCCACTTCAATTCTCTTCTCTATTTCATTTCCCGAAGAACTCCTTAGCCTCAGTGTCGCATTATAGACTCCTGGCTGTGCGTTAAAGGATGGGATAATCCTCAAATACACACTCCTGGCTTCCCCGCTATCCACTTTTATGCTCTTGATCTCCAGGTTGCTCTGAGTATCCCTGAGGAAGTTCACTGCCCAATCGGAGGGAAGTCCCTCAATGCTCAGAGCGTACTCATCATCCTCCTTACCCAGATTTTTAATCCTAATCTCATAGGAAGGCTGGTTATTAAATCCGGTAGTCAGATGGTTGCTTTCCATTTCCACTGTGAAATAATAGGAGAGCCTCTTTAAGGTAACTGTCTCTTCTTTTTTCTCACCATCCTCCAGAATAATCTTCTCTTCTTTGCTTTCATAGCCTTCCTTGCTTACGGTTATTGTGTAATTTCCCTTTGGGAGCTCCCTCTCTAAAACTCCATTACTGTCCGCGATGTATGTCTCATTCTCAATCTGAACCTTTGCTTTTGCCACAGGTTTTCCTCCATCATCAACTATGCTCAAAATAAGTTTTGCCGGCTCTCCTTTGTGTGTTTTGTAAATGAAGACACTCACGCTTTTCTCCATTCCATTAACTGAGAATCTTATTTCATGTTTGCCAAGTTCGGCATTTCTTGGCGTTTTTACCACAAGCGTTATTTGTCCGCTTTTGTCTAGGAGGAATGATCTGATTCTCTGCCCATTTAAGGTGAAGTAGGCATCCCAGTTTGCAGGTTTCTCCTTTATCTCAAGCTCGATGCCCCTCTCATCTCCGTGGTTTATGAGGTCTATTGGAAAAGTGACGGTATTTCCGGCTTCGGCTTCCACCCCGAGGAGGGGTGTTTTAACTTCCATTCCCTCTTTTTCAATTACATCAAACGTTATTTTCCTTGTCTCGTTTCCAACGGCAAAACTCACGCTGTTTTTTCCCTTTACGCCCACAGGGATGTCAATTTGAAGGATCAGGTTTGCAGAACTCCCTGTTTTTACGTTAATTTTGCTGACCTCATAGTTATTCCCCCCTTCGAGAAACCTAACCTCCCATCCCGATGGCTTTGAGACTACCTTTAAAGGGAGATTTAAGTCCTCTCTGCCATTGTTTATCACGGTAATCGGGACTTGAATCTTAGAACCAGCTTCTGCTTTTAACCCCTCAAAGGGGTAGTAAATCTCATAATCTTTCTTCTCCTCAATCTTCACCTGCACACCAGCATGGTAGACTCTCAAAATCCCCTCGTTGTACACAAGGGCAAGCCTATCGTAAACTCTGGAGGAGTTATCCTTCACCAGCATGTCATTTCCATTTATCTTCAGAGAGATGCTTTCGTTGCTGGATTCGAGTATTTTGATAGAATATCCATCGATTTCAAAGGATGTTCCAGCCTTAGGGGCTATCTCCGTAGCCAGAGTTGGCTTGTATTGGAGGACGATAAATATCTCCTGTGTCTCCTCGTTGAAGCTTCCGGGAATTATTCTGATATCCTCCACCTCGATTATATCCTTCAGTTCTGCAACATCCTTAATTTGCTCTCCTTTGTAGATTATTGCATAGGGTTCCTGCACCTGCGAATTGTTTGTATACCCCTGAGTTATCTTAACGTGATAATCCCCCAGAATCAAAGTTTCCCCTATCTTTACCTTCCCTTCGAATACGCTTATCCATGGCTGTGACATTCCCATTGGTAGTGTTGAAGCCAGCAAAATTAAAACCATGACAAAAACAACCTTTCTCATTTTTATCCCTCCTTTTTATAAATCGTTTTGAGGAACACGTCCTCCAGACTGGGTTCTTCAATTTCGAGGTTTATGAGAGTTATATCCTTTTTTGATAGATAGTCGGATATCTGTTCTCTTATGTCATCTCTGGCAAATATTATTGCCTTTCTCTCATTTATCCTCTCCACTCTAATTATTCCATCGAATTCAAATTCAGGCAGTGCCTGCTTTGCCTCTATCTTTATCTCATATCCTTCGAGCTCCATGAACTGTTTCTTTATATCCTCCAGTGTTCCAAGAGCCTTGAGCCTTCCACCTACGAGGATTCCAACTTTATCACTCAGCTCCTCGACTTCACTAAGGATATGTGATGAGAAGAACACTGTTTTCCCCTTTTCTGCTTCTTCCTTTACAATGCTTTTGACAAGATGAGCTCCCTCGGGATCTAAACCACTTGTGGGCTCATCGAGTATAAGCACCTCGGGATCGTTTATCAGTGCCTGGGCTAAAAGCAAGCGTTGCTTCATTCCCTTCGAGAATGTCTTGGCTTTTCTATAGCGAACGTCCCAGAGACCGACCATTTTGAGAAGCTCTTCTATACGTTTTTCTTTCTCTGATCTGTCCATGTCATAGAAGTTGGCAAAGAACTCTAGATTGCGCCATGCGGTGAGCTCGTCATAGACTGTTGCGTTCTCCGGTAAATATCCTACCCTTTCCTTGACTTTAATGGGTTCTCTGAAGACATCATGACCAAGAATCCTTATATTTCCGCTGTCAGGGATTATCAATCCCAGCATGCTGAGTATTGTTGTGGTCTTTCCAGCTCCATTTGGACCCAAAAATCCGAAGACGCAGCCTTTTTCAACGTTTAGAGTTAAACCATCAACAGCCTTGAGCTCCCCGTACTTCTTAGTCAAATTTTCAATTTCAATGGCGTACATAAAATCACCTCAGATCAGCCTTCATAAACTTGGTATAAGCTATTGCAAAAGGCAGGAGAAACATTACGACGAGTGCTACAATGCCCTGCCACACGAGAGTTAGACTTTCACCTATGGAGCGCTCTTCGAATATGCTTCCACCAAAGAGTGTCGCACCGCTTATTTCGGCTTTTGTGCCGAATATTGCCCCTATAACTGAGTTATAATGGGTTGATGGAGCTATGTAGAGCATCCTACGGAGTGTCTTGTAGTAGTTCTCAAAACCCTGCTGTGGAGCCATATATTGCGTGGTGTTGTTAACCATCACCATTTGGGAGGTTGCGCTCATAAGCTCCTCTCTGTGCATGGCAAATGCAATCACACCCGCTATCATGGGATAAACCAGCTCAATGAATATTATGAGGATTATTGCAACTATAAGTGCTGTTGAAGGTTTCTTCACAAATATTGATATGAGCATCCCGATTACAAGGAAAATCAGGGTGTAGATTAGGGAGAAGGGAAGTGTTGCAAGGAGCATTGTAATGTCCCTCATCCCCACCGGAACTCCAAAGATAAGTGCCAGGGAAATGGTGAGCACGTAGAAGAGCAGAATCCCAAGTGTTATCGTTATTGTGGAACCTAAGAATTTTCCATTTATGAATTGATCTCTATAAAGAGGCTTACTTAATGTGAGCTTTATTGTCCCTTCCTGAATCTCCCTGTTGATTATGTCATATCCAAGTGCCCCGCCTAAGAATGGAAGAAGGTTTGAGAGGGCACTTGAGAATGAGGATGTGAACATAATCTGGAAGGGAGACGCTCCTTCGTAGAGCTTTTCAAATTGAGGGGTCTGTGACAGAGACCATTTCATTAAATAAACCCCACCAAATGCCATAAGCACGAATATAGTGAGGATTATGTAAAATCTTTTTGTCTTCAGCTGGAGGTAAACTTCTTTCTGGGCAATATTAAGGATAGGATGCATTAAAACACCCCCTAAGTTGGTTCAATGTGAAATAACGTCTCTTACTTATAAAATTTACGAAAAGAATAAGAAAACCATCACTCCTTTTCAATAATCACTGCAGTTCCGTAGGCAAATATCTCTGCAACGCCTGAGGCTATTCCTGAGGTCATAAAGCGAACCCCTACTATTGCATTGGCTCCCATTTCTTTGGCATGCTGTATCATCCTCCGTATGGCAATTTCCCTTGACTCAGCGAGCATCTCCGTGTATTCTCTAACTTCTCCACCAGCAATGTTTCTCAATCCAGCTAAAATATCTTTACCAAGGTGTTTAGCTCTGGCAGTCCCCCCTCTTGCAATACCGAGCACTTTAACGATCCTATATCCGGGTACGTGCTCGGTTGTGGTAATTATAAACTCCTCCATATCCACCCCTCCCATACCTCGAATTCCGAGGTAATGTTAACCTTCAAAACTTAAATACTTTTCTGTAGAGAAAGCATGGGTGATACTGTGAAGCTAACTCATGTGGATGAGAAGGGTGTTAAGATGGTGGAAGTTGGACACAAGGAAGTAGTTTTTAGAAAAGCCGTGGCGAAGGGAAAGATAAAGCTCAAACCGGAGACGATTATACTCATTCAAGAGGGAAAGACCAAGAAGGGAAATGTTATTGCGAGTGCGCAAATAGCTGGAATCCTAGCTGTAAAGAGAACTTGGGAGATTATCCCATTGTGTCATCCGATTCCCTTAACGGGAGTGGATATAAGCTTTGAGTTCGGCGAGGACTACATTGAAGCAACTTGTGAGGTTAGAGCATATTACAAAACAGGCGTCGAGATGGAAGCCCTAACAGGCGTAAGCGTTGCGCTATTGACGATTTGGGATATGGTAAAGGCTGTTGAGAAGGATGAGAAAGGACAATATCCAGCTACGATGATTTACGATGTGAGGGTCGTGGAGAAGGTGAAGGAGAAGTGAAGCTCAACAGTGAAGCCAAAAGGATTTACAACCAAATCACCGGCGAGATTAAGAAAAGAATTATCTTAAAAGAGAGCCTAGCATATTTGGAGCACTTTTCTCCCACAAACGATAAGGGAGAGATACTGAAGCGCCAGGCCTACCTCAAAGAGAATCTTAAACTGGTTAAGCCCGAAATGAGGAATCTTCTGCTGAAAATCAAACCAATACGTTTTAGGAAAAATTTTCTTTACGACAGGCTTTTGGTTGTTGATGAGAGCGAACTTGAAAAAGCTCAAGCGTTGGGGGTTTGTGAAGTCTCCA
>QMUB01000091.1 GCA_003663695.1 Thermococci archaeon
CCGCTTTCATGAGCTTTAAAATTTCCCCCACAACTTCTTCGGGAGTTTTGTCTGTGGTGTCCACCTCTATAATGTTTTCGTTGTTTTCAATGGCTTCTATCAAACACACATCAACGAGCTCTGCTTCAACATTTTCGCTTACCTTCTTTTTTGAGTATTCCCTCCTCAAGAGCCTCTCCCCTATGATCCTAGGATGGAGGCGCAGGATTATAACGAGATCCGAGGGAATCAGGTGGCTTAAGTGTCCATCAAAAACCACATTCTTGTCCTCAAACTCCCTCTTGGTAGCTTTTACAAGTTTCTCCACATCTATTTCCAGCTCTTCCACCATTTCCCCGATTCCATGTCTAAGGGCAAAGTCCTTAAGGCTCACGTATTCATATCCCAGTCTTTTTGCAAGAATCCTGGCGATTGTAGTTTTCCCCACTCCGGGGGTTCCACTTATTGAGATTATCATTTCTTCACCGGAATATTTTTAATATACGTGCCTTTTAAATGTATGGTTTTTTGCATAGACAATTGACGAAATTAAATATGGCATTGAACGAAAAATTTATATACATTGAACCCCTTTTATCTCTAGGTGGTTTTATGGAGGAAGCAAAGCTTCTTGAAAAAAGATTGGAAATCGTGAAGAAACAGAAAGAGAAAATCCTCGCTGAGGAAGCCAGAATTCTCAGAATCTTAAAACAAGAAAAAATGAGGAAAGTTGCCGTTTAATTCCTTTTCTTTTAATTTAAAAATCAAAAGACATCTATCCTGCCGTTGATAACCATCTCCCTGACTTTAACTATGTTGGCAAGCCATTCGTCTGCTATTTCATACGCTGGTTTTCTTATTTTCTCAATCGTGTAGCCCTTCTTTGGTATTATCTGGAGGCTTGCTACGAGCGGCCTATCAATTGGCTTCCCTATCTGGCTCAGTATCCTAACATAAACCTCCTCAACACCCTCAACCTTCTCCGCGACGTCTCTAGCTATGAAGTTCGCTAAAATGTTGTAAATCTTACCAACATGGGAAACTGGATTCTTTCCTGCAGCTGCCTCCATACTCATGTATCTGTTGGGTGTTATCAAACCATTTACCCTGTTCCCTCTTCCAACACTTCCATCGTCTCCAGATTCGGCAGAAGTTCCGGTTACCGTGATGTAGTATATGTCCCTGTCAGGATCATCGGCAGTGTTTATGAAAATGTTAACCTTTCTTTCAGTGTGAGCCTGCACAATCCCCTTAACCTCCTCATAAACCGCCTGCTTGACCTCAAGGTATTCTGCCGGGGTTTGGAGCTCACTATCAACCATTGCCGCAGCAATTGTCAGGTCTATCTCATCTCCCTTTCTAAGCCCCATAACCTTTATATCTTCACCCACAGCGGGATATCTCCTCTTGAAGTCCTCACTGTTCAGCATTTTTTCCGTTTCATAGACTATCTTCTCCACCTCACTCAGGGGAGCAAAACCAACACCGAATGATGTATCGTTGGCGAGGGGAATTGGGTTCTCCTTTGCCTTGTTGAAAACACCAACGAGATCAACACTTCCCTGTCCAATTCTTGAGTCTATAACCACGTGTTCATCTATGTTTAAGTGCCTGACAGCCCTCCTCAAATAATCCTTTGCGGCCTTTATTGCCACTTCATGAACCGGAAATAGTTCCCTATCCACAAGCTCAACTGCCCTCCCCGAGAGGAGAATGTAAATGGGCTTTATTACCTCTCCACCGCCAAACCTTGGATAAGCCCTTCCTCCAACCACTTCAACCTGATCCGTGTTGTGGTGCAGTATGATGCCGTATCTCCTTATGTACTCCCTGCTCAACGCCCTGCTCACAGCCTCTGCAATACCATCCGCAATGCTATCCGGGTGTCCAATTCCTTTCCTTTCGACAAGTTCGACCTTCTGCATCTCCACAGGGGTCTTGTAGAGCTCCTCCACAACTATATTCCTCTTTATCTCCTCCATGATCATCACCTATGGACTTTTACGTACATAGCTCGGTTGAAGGCTTTATATATTTTTCGGCATGATTATCTTGGAAAAACATAACCCATGGTTATCAAGGAAAGATTTATTAATTTTGATGGCGTATTATAACCGAGGGTTATTTATGGTGGTGCTTCCCAGACCCATAGATCCCAGGGAGATAAAGAGGATTAGAAAGGAGCTTGGGATTACACAGGAAGAGCTCGCAAAAAGGGCGGGGGTTACTCAGGCATATATAGCTAAGCTTGAGAATGGAAAAGTTGATCCAAGGCTTTCCACTTTTAACAGGATACTGGAAGCTCTTATAAGCTGCAAAAAAAGCAAGATAAAGGCAAAAACCATCATGTCCAGCCCCATAATAGGCGTGAAGCCCTATGAAAAAGTGGAGAAAGTCATAAAGCTCATGAATGAAAATAACATTTCCCAGGTTCCGGTTCTTGCAGGAAGCAAAGTCGTAGGGAGTATTACGGAGAGATCCCTAGTTCGAAAAAGCATGGATTTTGAGGATGTATATGAAAGGAAAGCCATGGAGGTCATGGATGAGCCATTCCCCATAGTAAGCGAGAAGGATGACTTGGAAATTGTTAAGTATCTCCTTGAGGAGCATCCCGCAGTAATTGTTCAAAACCGGCAGGGAATTCCCGTGGGGATTATAACTCGCTCGGACCTCTTCAAGCTCAAGCTCTAACTCTACCTTTAACTCAAAATCTTAAGATACTGTTAGGGCTTTTGATAATGCTCGTAAAAGAGAATAAAACTACACTATCTGTCAGGCATGTTATAATTATCCTAACAGTACCAAATCTTAAAATACAATGACTTTCAAATTCTTTTGGTGGTTTTATGGCGCTGAGAAAATTAGGTGAAGATCTGTATTTATATCCGGGAAGTCCCTCCACAATGATCAAGATCTTTGAAGGTAAAGCCTTTCTGATTGATCCCGGAAACGGCAGCAAGAGACATAAGGATTTGAGGAGGGAAGTTAGGAAGCTTGGTGTAGAGATAAAATTTCTCCTGGCCACTCACGGACACGCAGATCATATAAGCATTGTGCCCAGACTTGAAAAACCCCTCTTTGTGCATCGCTTTGAGTTTTCTGTGGTAGAAAGCCCATTAAACAGGGAGCTGCTTACCTTTGGCTCGAAGGCGCCTAAAGGCTTTCTCGTCTATCAGTTTGAGAGGGAGGTCAAAGCCCATGCAGTATTTGAGTGGGGGGAAGAGCTGTTTGGTCTCAAGACATTGAAGCTAAATGGACACTCCCCTGGAATGACGGGCTTTTTGGATGAGGATAATGGAGTTTTGTATGCAGGAGACAGTTTTTTTGGGGAGCGACTCATCAGGAACATAGGGGTGCCATATCTCGTCGATGTGCAGTTATTTAAAAATTCAATTACACAATTAAAGAATTATGTAAATGATGAATTCCTCATAATTCCCTCCCATGGGCGGAGTGTGAAGGGTGAAGAGGCACTGGAGATCCTGGACTTCAACTTAAAAAGAATCGAAGAAACCGAAGAAAAAATTTTGAAATTTCTAAAAGAACCACTAAGCATAAGTGAGCTGAGCTACAGACTCGCCAATGATTTTGGAGTCAATATAACTCCACAGGCACTGGCTCTCAATCAGGTCCCCATTAGAGCATTCATAGCCGAGCTCTACAACAGCGGAAAAATAGAAGCTGTCGTTGAAGGAGATTTAAAGTGGAGACGCATTTAGAGCTCTCCATCCGGATAGCACAGGTAATAGTAGGGACAGTATTTACACATAAAGTTATCCCACCCTCTGGGGGGCTTTTCCTTTTCATAATGCTTCTTTATGCTGTAGAACTCTCTGAGGGTCTGGTGGAAGAGCCTCTTATCATAGGGGATTTCAAAGGCTTTAACCCCGACCCCTTCAATAAGGGGAAACTTTGAGAAATCCATCTTTTGAATCCTCTTCTCCTCGTTTCCGAGCCGCACATAGTAGAGATATCCCCACTCCGCATTGGCCCACCTCATATATATGTTGAGCTGTGCGAGATGGTACTCATAGGGCTCCCTTGGGACGCTGGTCTTGCCCTTGATTTCAATTGGGTGATCCTTGAAGGCATCTATCCTGCCGTGGATTTCAAAGCCCAAGCGCGGAGCTTTAAGAACCATATGCTTCTCAAGCTCATAATTGAAGCGCCTCTTTAGAATCTCCCCAAGCTTGCTGTGCACCCTAACCCCCTGTTGAAGGCGAATCCTGACGTTCAGAGGCCATCTGGGTGGGTATCCCTTGAGCCTGTAATAAACCCTTTTCGGGCACATGAGGGCTTCGCTTGCATAAAACTCCACGAGCATCCCACTCACTCCAGTGGCTCCCGTCCATAGCGGAGAAAACTCAGATATCTTTCATCCTCTCCAACGAGAGCATTCACTATTGAGTCCACATATGTGTCAAACTCCTGCTTTTTGATGACGACACTGTGGTGGGCATATTCCAGGGGAATTACATATTCATCCTCCGAAACCCCGAGTATAAGTCCCAAGAGCTCTTCATCCAGATTCAAGGTCTCCATAAGGTATACGACACCGCCATTTACGAACCTCACATAGGCGGGCGTGATGGCACCTGCCGGCTCCTTTTTAAAAAGTTCTGCTATATTCCTTAGGTAGCCTTCCCTCTGAAGCTTCTTTATGGGTTCGGGAAGACTCCATTTTATCCCCTTTTCATTCCTGTGGTATTCGAAGGGGAAATAGCCCCTCTCCTTTGATATGGCGTCCAGTATGGGAACGTCGGGCATTAAAGCATGCTCCTCTTTATCTGCCGTGGCACTCCTAACGACATCATCTGTGTAAAAGGTCTTCGCTATGAATGCCACCTGCCCTCCCAGAAGCTTGTCAAGGGCATGGAGGTACTCCACATATTCAAGGAATATCACAAGGTTCTCCCTGTGGGTTGGGTCCTGTTCAATTTCGCCAATAAAAGAGGGATCTAGCGTTCTTTCCTTTAGATATTCAAACAGATTTTCCCTCCTGGCTATTATCGTGGAGTGATTTATGAGCGCACCCTTTTCAAGCTCCTCTTTCCACCTTTCCCATTCTCCTTCAAGGAGCTCTAAAAATGCCCTGAGTGTGTCAAGGAAATCTATTTTGTTTCCTTCATAAAGTTCCTTTGAAGTGCCGTTTATATAAGCGGGAGGTCTTGCAATTGAACCGCTTAGAGTCCCATCCATTAGAATCAGGTCGGCGCCTTTTATATCTCTTGTCATCGCCCCAATCCTGCTCTCAAGGGTTTCCATGTGGAGTCTTATCCTTTCATCAACGTGTTTGTACGGGGAAACGAGCCCTATCTCATGCCACTGGAGGAGGTCTTCTCCTATTGCGACGGAAGATACAGCATAGATTATCGCACCGCTCAGCCTCTTAATCATCCTGCTCCCATCAACCGCATAAACCTTCCCTTTCTTTGGTTCCGGAAAGTTCACCCATGAGTATCCCTTTTCAAGCACAAGTCTCTTTAGAGTCTCAATCTTGCCGAGCTGAAAGTCAAGATAGCGCTTTACTTCCTCAAGATGGCTTTCGCTAATACGCGGCAAGGCTCTCCACCTCTACATTGCTTTTTCCTCCAACGAGAGCGACCCTTATCACATAATCAGCCGCATCTTTGAGCTCCTCATCATGGGAAACTATGAGGACCTGGGGGATCTTCCTCAAATGCTGTGAGATTATATCTATGAGCTTCTTCCTCCTCTCTTCATCCAGAAACGGTGTTGGCTCATCCAGGATAAGGAGTTCCATGTTTCTAACCTTGTAAATTGATAGAGCAAGCCTGAATGAGAGACCCAGGGCAATCCTCTCACCACCGCTCAGGAAC
>QMUB01000092.1 GCA_003663695.1 Thermococci archaeon
CCTATTGATGCATATAGTACTGGGCCAATTTCCCCACCTGTAATTTGGTATGCCAACGGGATTGCAATTGGCATTAAAATGCCGAATGTTCCCCATGAAGTCCCTGTTGTGAATGATATGAACATTGCAACCAAGAATACAATCATTGGAACTATACCTGCTGGAATGTTTGCACTGGTAGCTAAATTTACCACATAGTCTGCTGTTCCAACAGCACTTGTAGCACTTTTAATACTCCATGCAAGGACTAAGATTGCACTTGCCATCATCATCTGTTTCATACCTTGTACAATTGCAGTTTCGGTTTCCTCAACTGTCATTTGTCTCCTTCCAAGAATTAGGACTAATCCTACTAATACCATGCTGAATGAACCCCATAGGAGTGCAGTGGCCGCATCAGAGTTTGAAAGTACTCCCATTAAGCCCTCTTCTGCATAAGTTGCGCCTCCACCACCAGTGTACCACATTCCATAGAGTGTTATGAAGACAAGGCTCAGGATCGGTAGAATGAAGTTCCATATGTCTCCACCTTCTTTTGGTGCTCCAAGATCGACTTCAGTTGTCATCAATGGTTTTGCTTCATCGCGGAGAACCTTGCCAGTTGTTCTGGCTCTGTACTCGGCGTGAAGCATTGGACCATAATGTCTATGGGTGTAAGCGACAATAAACACCAGTATTATAGCCAAGATTGAATAGAACCTGTATGGAACGCTAGAAAGCCATGCTGCATATGAACCAAGTGTAATCCCAAGTTCATCAAAGGATTCACCGATAAGTCCTATCTCATAACCAATCCATGTAGAGACAATTGCTAATCCTGCTACAGGTGCTGCGGTTGAATCATCAATATAGGCGAGCATCTCTCTCGAAACTCTTGCTTTGTCAGTTATTGGTCTCATTGTGTTACCCACTATGATTGTGTTAGTATAATCATCAAAGAACACAAGGATACCAAGAAGCCATCCAAGCACTGAAGCTGCTCTGCTACTGTGCATTCTCTTTGTTAATGCCCTTGCGATTGCATGAGCGCCTCCCGATTTGTAAATCAATCCAACACCCGCACCAATCAGGAAGTCAAAAACCAATATCGTGGCGTTCCAGCTGTCTGTTACGTTCTCAATAACCCATTGCCAAGTTGTTATGGTGCCTGTTAGTGGATTCCATCCAGAGGCCATAACTCCACCAATCCATACACCAGCAAACAGGGCAAACAACACCCTTTTTGACCATACAGCCAATATAATAGCCACCAGCGGCGGCAGCAAAGACAATATACCGAAATCACTCATACATTTGACACCTCCAAACCTTTAGAGATAAGCCGCGGCCATTTTCTCATTCGAATGCAATATAAATCTTTCGTAATTTTTTAGGTCATTTTGACAATTTCCGAAATTTTTCCACGAACGCTCCCGAAGCACTGAAGTGTTACTGTTTAAATCCTGCATCTGCTGGATGTCTATGGTATTTATAGTACTATCAAGTTCATTAATGCGCTCTTATTTCATAAAAACCTTTCCCAAAAAAAGCAGTTCAGCATACTTAAAACGGGCGAAAAACTTTTGTATGAGCTTTTTCAACATAGAAAAGTATTCAATAGATGAATGAAATTTTAACAAATCTCCAAAATATGGCAGAAAATTAAGATATACCATCTATCAATTCCCTTATCTTCCGAAAGTCCTTCTCAAGCTCTTCTTTCATTGCGGGTCTGTAAAGGGCGACTGCCGGATGATACATTGGCATTATGATAATTCTGCCGAAGAGGGTTCTCGCTTCAAACATCTTCCCATGTATCCTGCTTATAGGCTCCACATCAAAGCCAAATTTCTTAAGTATGTATGCCATGGAATGCCTGCCCAAGGGTATTATTACTCTGGGTCTTATAATATCAATCTGGAGATCCAGATAAGGAGAGCAGGTCCTTATCTCCTCCTCCGTAGGGTCTCTGTTGTTTGGGGGACGGCACTTCACAATGTTCGTAATGTAAACATCTTCCCTATCCAATCCAATACTCTCCAAAAGCTCATCCAAAATCCTTCCCGCCCTTCCAACAAAGGGTAAACCCTTTTGGTCTTCCCAGTAACCAGGTGCCTCCCCCACAAACATTATCTTGGAACTGTAATTCCCCGCCCCGGGCACGGCATTCGTTCTTAGTTCGCCGAGAGGACATTTTTTGCAGTTCCTTATCCTTTCCTCAAGCCTTCTTAGCTGCTCTTCTCTTCCCACGACCAACACTCTCCAGAGTTGATTGAGCGAGGTATGCGGTTAAAAGCTCCTTCCATGCAGTATAGTATCCCCTTTCATAATCATCTCTAAATTCCTGGGACGCTATACCTTCGAAATTCTCCAGAAGTTCCTTAGCCTTTTCCCTGTCAAATTCGTTTATGAGCTTGAAGATAAGTGAATCTCCCTCATTGTCCTTCAGGGCACTTACAAAGCCCTCAATAGCCCTGCTGTATCCCTTACCCCATTCATCCTCACCCACAATCCTTTCCAGCTTGTCCAGGTGGGCACGGGCTTTTGAGAAATCCCTCCTGAGGAGAGAACGCACAAACATCTCCATTCTCATCTCCCTTGCAGGCACATTTCACCACCAGCTTATTTGATGCTTGCATTCTTTTTAACACTTTTTAATTTGGCTCATAGAAAGGTGATATCCACAATCATGAGCACCCCCTATGAAAGTAAATCTTCATATTTACGCAAAAGTTTTTATACCCTTTATTTGTAACAGTGAATCAGAGGTGATAAGTATGGAGAACGCGGGCGAGACTCCAAGCGGCGAAAAAGAATTTGCACAGTCAACGAAACACATCCGGGAAATCATTGAGCATCCTGAGATCAGCGAGGAGGAATTCAGGGAAATGCTCAAGAGTGCGCCCTTTGGATATACAAAGGGTTTACCCTACAAAACATATTCTATATGTCCCGAAACGAGGAGCATAGTTCAAGCTCTCGTCTGGGAAAAGAATGGAATGGTTTGGATAACCAAGAAATGTCCCGAAGGCATGCTTACGGAAGTTTATTATGAAGATGCTGACATGTTTAAGCGTTTTTCAAGATGGACTTATGATTGGAAGCTTACCTCTTTTAACGTTGAGAACACGGGTGCAAACTGTCCCCTCGATTGCGGTTTGTGTCAGAGACACTACTCCCATACGAGCCTCCTTAACATTGTTTTAACGAATAGGTGTAATTTGTCGTGCTGGTATTGCTTTTTCTACGCCAAGGAAGGGCAGCCCATCTACGAGCCGACACTTGACCAGATAAGGGTGATGCTCCGCAACGCCAAGAAGGAGCAGTCGATAGGCGCCAATGCTGTCCAGTTCACGGGTGGGGAGCCCACATTGAGGGATGATATCATAGAGATAATAAAAATAGCGAAAGAGGAAGGTTACGATCACGTGCAGCTAAACACAGATGGAATAAGGCTCGCCTTTGAGCCCGAGTTTGTTAAGAGAATAAGGGAAGCAGGAGTAAACACTTTATACATGAGCTATGATGGAATGACACCCCAGACGAACTGGAAGAACCATTGGGAAGTACCGTTAATTCTGGAGAACGTTAGAAGGGCGGGAGGACCTGGAATAGTCTTGGTGCCCACAACAATCAGAAATGTCAATGATCATGAACTTGGTGCCATGATTAATTTTGGTCTCAATCATCTCGACATCATAAGGGGAGTTAACTTCCAGCCCCTCTCAATGGTGGGGAGGGTTCCAACGAAGGAGCGTCAGAGATTCAGGATAACGATTCCCGGAGCAATAAAGAAGATAGAAGAACAAACAAACGGGAGTATTGCAAGGGATGACTGGTATGCTATTCCAATAGCGGGACATATTGCACGCTTTTTTGAGGAATTCACGGGCAAACGTTATTATATGACATCCCATTTTGCGTGCGGTGCTGCCACATACGTATTCCTCGATGGGGAGGAAGTAATTCCCATCCCAAGATTTATCGATGTCGAAGGGTTTGTGGAATTTCTAGAAGAGAAAGCAGAAGAGCTGAGCAACTGGAAGCGCCTCGGAAAGCTCCAGAAACTCAAAGTCGGGGGTGAGATCTTCCTCAAGTTCAAGAACTTCTACGACGAAAAATATGCTCCAAAAAGCTTCGATGTGCTCAGCATCATGAAGAACGCATTTGCCCGGGGTAGCTATGATGCACTGGGTGAATTCCATCACAAGACGCTCTTCCTTGGAATGATGCACTTCCAAGACGAGTATAACTACGATGTGCAGAGGGTTGAACGCTGTGTTATCCACTATGCAATGCCCGATGGAAGAATTGTTCCCTTCTGTGCCTTCAATGTAATTCCAGAGCTGTATAGAGACAAAGTACAGGCACAGTTCAGCTATTCATGGGAGGAATGGAAAGCCCTTCACCCCGATTGGGATTACAAGAAGGACAAGTACATTAGAACCAAGGAATTCATAGAGAGGATGAAAAACAGTGAACTCTACAAGAAGACATACCTCAACCTTAAATGGTACTTCTGAGGAGGGAGGAGAATGGAGCTGACAAAGCTGGAGATGAGACTTAAAGTAGAGCCAAAAGAAGCTCAAAAGCTTCAATACGAGCTTTCAAAGAATCTTGCAACTTACAGGGTCTCGATAAATGGATACACGAAGAAGGCAATCATAATCTTTGATGAAAGCAGGCTCTCAAAAAAGGAGCTTTTGGACCTCTTAAAAAACTATGAACCTGAAATAGCTGGAATGGAGCATCTGACGATAGAAGAACTCATTGAAAGCAGCATGAGCTGGAGGAATGTTCGAGGGATAGAAGGTTAAGGTTCCATCTCGCTTATTATTTTCTCCAGAATCTCCATCATGCACAGGTCTATGTTCTTGGTTTTATAGTACTTTCGAACTATCATTCTCTTTTCATCGAACTCCACTCTATATTCCAGAAGCCCGATATTTGTTAGTTTTCTGAGATGTGAAATTAGGAGAGGTTTAGATATGCCTAATGCATCTCTCAATTGTTTACTGGTTTTTTCATCATTCAAACATAGAGAGAGTATTTTAAGCCGTATGGGGCTTGAAAGTGCCTTAAAGATATCCGCACTCCTCTGAGCAATGTCTTTTTCTTGTTGAGTAATATCGCATCCCCCATTTCATTCCTTAAACTCTTCTCTAAGCTCTCTAATCTCTTTTCTTAAAAGCCTAATCTCCTCGAGGAGCCTTTCCATAGTCTCTTCCATTTTTGGATTTGAAGATGAAGATGTGGGATGTTGGGAACTCGAATATCTAGTTATTAAGAACACAACCCCTGCTATAACTGCAATCAACACAAGCCACCCAAGGAATTCCATTCCCGGAGGAAGCGGCGGCATAGGCATTCTCATCCCTCCCTCATAATATCCTTTACCCCATGTAGGGCTTCTATAGCTAAATGTGCATAAACTTTACTCTCTTTGTATTTGCCAGCTTCATAAAGTTTCTCGGATTTTATGTAAAACTGTTTCGCCAAATCTTCAAGATCCCTAACTTCCTCTGTTGTCTGAGAGTTTGAAAGTATTTCATTAACTTCTTGGAATTCTATATATGCGTGCCATATTTCATCTTTAGCAATATTTTTTTCGGAAGGTGGGGCTGGCGGCTGGGGGGGTTGTGGAGCTTCTTGTGGGGGTGTGGGGGGCTCTGGAGCTTTAGATTCTTGAGGAGGGGAGTGTATGGGTTCCTGTGGAGCTTCTTGAGGGCTTTGCTGTGGTGGCTGTAAGGGAGGAAGTTCATCTCCACTAACAACAACAAAAGCCAGACCACTAACGGTAAGAATCAACAATAAATTTTTTGGATAGGTTCA
>QMUB01000093.1 GCA_003663695.1 Thermococci archaeon
AGGGTTGTTCTGTTCTTCTGGGGGGTTGCTGGAGTGGAGGGGAACTTGGGGAGCTCAGAAAGATGACAGGGAGAAAACAGAATAACGCTCCCAGAGAGATGAAAAATTTTTTAAACTCCCCGTCTTTTTCTTCTAACATGTCATACTTATACGAAAGAAACTTCGAGCTTCAGAAGAAAATTGCGATGGAAAAGCTTGAGGATGCTCTAAGAAAAAATCTCGTGGATGAGGATATAATAAGCCTTCTGGAGAAGATAAACTCCCTAGAAAACTATTTCACAACCTCCTCATGCTCGGGGAGAATCGTGGTCATGGAGATGCCTGAGTTTGGGGATAAATTAAACGCCAAATGGCTTGGAAAATGGCATCGGGAAGTATCTATGGAAGAGGTCAAGAAAGCCATCGAGAAGCACGAAGAGGGGATGATATGGTTCATGCTCCACAGCCCGATTCTTCATGTGGCTTCAAGGAGCCTGGAGGACGCGGTTAGGCTTCTAAACCTGGGAATACACAGCGGCTTTAAAAATTCAAGCATAAAGAGCGTGAGCCATAAAAAGCTGCTCGTAGAGCTTTATTCCACAGAGCGCTTGGATATCCCCCTCGGAGAGAACGGTGAAATATGGGTGGATGAGGAGTATCTGGTGAAGATTGTGGGCATGGCCAACAGGCAGCTGAGGAGGGCTAAGGGAAAACTCTCGAAGCTCGAGGGAGAAATTGAGAGACTCCTAGATGGGGATAAGCAATAAGGGTAAGATTTATAAAAGGTTGTCCTAAATCCAAATAGAAATCACGGTAATTAAAAACCTCATTTCTTGGAGGTGGTTTGAATGGAGGTAAAAGTGCCAGTTTGTACATCATGCGGAAAAGAGATAACACCAAGGGAAAAGGCAACACACTTCCTCTGCCCCAACTGTGGCGAGGAGGTTATATGGAGATGTGAAAGCTGCCGCGTTTTAGGGGTAACATACAAATGCCCCAAGTGCGGATGGGAAGGACCATGAGGTGGTGAAAATGGCGGATTTCAATCTGGTAGGAATTATTAAGGTAATGCCCACGAGCCCGGATGTCAACCTGGATGAGCTCGAGGAGAAGATCAAGGCTGCAATCCCAGAGAAGTTCGGCTTCCAGAAGATTGAGAGGGAGCCAATAGCCTTCGGATTGGTTGCTTTGAACGTCTACATACTCGGAAAGGACGAGGAAGGATACTCCCTAGATGCAGTCGCAGAAGAGTTTGCAAAGATAGATGATGTTGAAAGCGCTGAAGTGACCACGGTTACAAGGATTTGAGGGGCTTAGAGCCCCACATTTAAAAATTTAATGCCCTTTTCTTTGAATTCATCCAGAATTTCTCTGAGCTCCTCATCTTCTATTGAGGAGTATATCTCTTCAAATCTTCCCTTTGCATCTTCCTGGCCTTCTTTGAACCTCGCAAGCTCTCCGAGAGCTTTGAAGAAGTTTCCATAATCCTTATTCAAATCCTCGAAAGCTTCTACTAGAATTCCTACGTTTTCATAGATTCCTCTGAACTCCTTCTCCGCGAACATTTCATCGAGAAAGTTCAACAGAGTGTCAAATGCAAAGAGGAAGAGATTTTCATCCTCCGCTTCGAGAGCCTGGAGCATCGCCTTGCTTATATTCCCAAAGGCTCTTTTGTACTCCCCCCTACCGGCATAGATCTCAGATTCGACCAAGAGAGCGTTTACATCTATCTCCGTGCCCCTGGGGCTCTTTAAGACCTCTTTGATATATTCCTCCGCCTTTTCATCCATTCCTGCCCCATAGTAGAAGTGCGCAAGGTCAACGAGGCTCACGAGATAGTTTGTCTCATCTTTGAGCTTCTCAAATGCTCCTTTAGCTTTCTCCATGAAATCGATGGCTTTCTCCAGTTCGTTCATTTCCTCGTATGCAAGTGCCATGTGTGCCAGCGTGAGCGCCCGCTCGAGCTCGTCCTCCTCCATCTTCAAAAGCTCCTCGTAGCTTCTTACAGCCTCCTCCGGAAAACCAAAGTGTTCATATGCCTCCGCAAGGTGATAGAGAGCCTCCGCATACGCCTCAATATCCCCCTTGGATTTCTCGAGTATCCCTCTATAGGGACGGAAAATGTCCTCCTCCCCCATATGAGCATATAAGTGTGCTATTTCATGCGCCAGATCATAGCTCCGGCATTCAATGGCGAGACCCTCCAAAGTCTTTGCTGCCCGCATGAGCTCTTCTTCGTCTTCAACCTGCTCAAGATAATCATCTAGGAGCTCAAGCACTTTTTCACAGTCCTTTTTCTCAATTGCATCCCAGAATTCCTTCATATTTTCTCACCAAGAGTGACTCTGGCAGAAGGGTTAAAAATCTAATGGATTGAAAAAGGATCCCAATAACTTTAGGGCAATATCAAAAAGAGGGGAAGAAATCACATATAATCATCTATGGTTCTGGCTTTAACCATTATGTGAGCTTTCTCCTTTCCGTAGAAGACTTCAACCAAGCCATCCGATTCTAATCGTTTAACGGTTCTAAAGAGGTAGGGCATTGGAGTATCGAGCTCCTCACTCAATTTCTGGAGTGTTACGGCCTTCTTTTTAACGGCCAGAAGATGATATATCCTTTCTCTGCCCCTCATAGAAACACCATTCATATATACGCATTGCAGATTAATAAACATTGCTGAGTACTTCTTGACATAATGCCAAAAATTAACTGCAATGTACATAAATGTTCCACTCATATTTATAAGACCCTTGCATAAACCCCAAGTTATGAGAGCAGAGATCCGAGAACTGAGCCATGAAGGATTTGGAATTGCAGAGGCTGGAAAAAGGAAAATACTCGTACCCTTCACTGCACCTGGGGATGTTGTCGAAATCAGGAAATGGCACAGGAAAAAGAGGAAGCTAATAGCTCATGATTATGAGATTCTGGAATACTCCGGGGAGAGGATGGAACCAAAATGTCCCTATTTTGGAGTATGCGGCGGGTGTCTGCTCCAGCACATACCCTATGAAAAGCAGCTTGAATTTAAAAGGGAAAAATTAAAGGATACTCTGGGCATTGAAATGAGCATAGTGCCTTCTCCGAAGATTTACGGACACAGAAACCGGATTGACCTAGTTATAACTCCTCAGGGGATCGGATTTAGGAGAAGAGGAACATGGTGGGATACGGTGGATATAGATGGATGCGAGGTCTTCGGGGAGAAGAGTGGGAGAGCCCTAAAAGGTCTGAGAGAATTCATGGAAGACTTCAAGCTGCAACCATGGGACTTGAAAAAAGCACAGGGCTTTTTAAGGTACATGGTCCTGAGGGAGGGCAAGTTCACCGGAGAGTTCATGGTAAGCCTCCTCACGGATAGGGGCTCCCTGCCAGAAGATGTTGAGGAATATTTCCCCTTTGCGGATTCAATATACTGGAGCATCAATGATACAAAGAGCGATGTCTCCTACGGAGAACCCGTGAAGTTCTGGGGAAGGGAGTTCATAAGGGAAGAGCTGGATGGTGTCAAATACCTCATCCATCCAAACAGCTTCTTCCAGACAAACTCATATCAAGCCGTTAATCTGGTCAGGAAAGTCAGCGAATTTGTGGAAGGTACGAAAGTTCTTGACCTCTATTCGGGTGTTGGAACATTCGGGGTTTATCTCGCCAAGAAAGGGTTCGAGGTGGAGGGCGTTGAGGTTAACCCATTCGCCGTCGAGATGGCCAGAAGAAACGTTGAGCTCAACGATGTGGAAGCATCATTCAAGGTTGGGGAGGATAAGGAGGTTGAAAGCCTTAGAAGCTATGATACTGTTGTAGTGGATCCCCCAAGGGCGGGTCTCCATCCAAAGCTCATAAAAAAGATTTTGAAGGATAAACCTGAGAACATAGTCTATGTTTCATGCAATCCAAAAACCCTATCCGAAAATCTGAGCACCTTAAGAGAACAATATGAAATAGTGGAAAGTGAAGCATTTGACATGTTTCCGCACACCCCCCACGTTGAGGTTGTGATTCAGTTAAGGTTAAAAGTTTGAAGTTCGAGACCGAAAGGTTCAAAAAGCTAATATACTAAAAGGTACAAAACATCCTTGAGGTGAGAAAATGACAGTCGACGAGAGGGATAAAATAATACTGGAAATGCTTTCCAAAGATGCAAGGACACCCTTCACAGAGATTGCTAAAGTCCTTGGAATCAGCGAAACAGCGGTCAGAAAGAGGGTGAAGGGACTTGAAGAGAAAGGAGTTATAGAAGGATATCATGTCAAGATAAACCCATCAAAACTTGGTTACACCTTGGTGAGCCTAACGGGAGTTGATACACTACCCGAAAAGATATTTACGGTTGCCGAGAAGCTCAAGAGCTTTGAGTTTGTTAAGGATCTATATCTCACTAGTGGAGATCATATGATAATGGCTGAAGTTTGGGCAAGGGATGGTGAGGACCTAGCTGACATAATCTCCAACAAGATTGGAAAACTCGATGGAGTTACGAAGGTCTGCCCAGCAATAATTTTGGAGAAGCTCAAATGAGCTTCTTGATTCACAGTTTTTGGGAGGCTTTTATTTGGTTTTGTTCCCGCTTTTTGATAGTTGTTATGACACCCGATGAAGCCAAACACGCCCCTTTTAGGATAAAGCTTTTAAACCATTTCTGGATTAGTAATGAAGTGAGCGGTAGTAGTCTAGCCTGGTCTAGGACACCGGCCTCCCAAGCCGGTAACCCGGGTTCGAATCCCGGCTACCGCACCATTCTTTATTCAATTGGTACCCCATCCTTGGTTCTTGGAGCGAGCCATTTTATAAGACGGTATGGATCCTTTGTGCGTATGATTATGGTTATGGGACCAAGGGGAGACTCCTCATTGAAATTGACCTTTCCAGCATAAGCCACCTGCTTGTGCACCTTGAAGATTATCTCCTCTCCAAATGTTCCCTCCTCAAGCATAAGCCTCGCCGTGTCAAGTATGGCCTGGCCTCTGAAGAGCTCGTAGAGCCTTTGAAGTGCCTTTTTGTTCCGTGTTTTTCCAGTCAGAAGTATATACTCCCCTCTATCAAAGGCATCAAACTCAAGCTCCGGGATTAGATTCAGCATAGCCCTTTTAACCTTCCCCAAGTCTTCAGTGGGATAAACATAAGCCTCAACCTCAATTTCCTCGAACATGTCTCTCACCCCTGGAAGACCTCCACAAAAACCCTTATAAACAATTGCTCTCATATTTTTTAGGGTGTCCTAATAATGTTAGAAAACTTTATAACCCAGCTCAGCACGTACCTTCTCTCAATATCGGGCGGAAGTTTAATGCTCGTAGTTTTTTATGCAGGGGTTTTTGTGGCGTTAATGACGAGTTTGGGTTCTCTGGTAGCAATATTTGCAAAACAGCTTCCGGATTGGAGTGTAGAAGTTAGCCTCTCCTTCGCAGCGGGGGTCATGATTGTGGCATCATTCACGAGCCTGATACTCCCGGGAATTGAAGCCTCTAAATCTTTCCTTCCAGCTGGAATTGGAATTGCCCTTGGAGTCCTCCTCATATATGCAATAGACACCCTGATCCCGCACGAGCATCTCGTTAAAGGTTATGAGGGACCAAAAGAGTTCAAGGATAAAATAAGGGTGGTGTGGCTAATAGTTCTAGCCGTTATAATCCACAACCTTCCCGAAGGTCTTGCTGTGGGAACCTCCATAGTTTATGATATCCCCACGGGGCTGGTGACGGCCATAGCCATTGGAATTCAGGATTTTCCGGAAGGCACCATAGTCTCCCTTCCATTGGCGGTTCTTCAAAAGAAGAGACTCCAGCCGATAATGATGGGAATTTTAAGTGGGGTCGCCGAGATGGTA
>QMUB01000094.1 GCA_003663695.1 Thermococci archaeon
AATCGGCGAGGGCTTTGAGGGTGAGAACTTTGAGAGGATTTTGAAATCCATGGATGAGACAGCAAGGGAAGTTCCCGTTTCAATAATAACCGGGGATACAAAGGTGGTTGAGGATAAAATAGGTATCTTCGTTATTACAGCGGGCATAGGCATTGCTGAAAGGCCCGTGAGCGATGCCGGGGCTCTTGTGGGAGATGCCGTTCTCGTAAGTGGAACCCTCGGAGATCACGGCATAGCGATAATGAGCCACCGTGAAGGGATTGCCTTTGAGACCGAGCTTAAAAGCGATGTCGCACCGATATGGGACGTGGTCAACGCAGTTGCCGGGGCAATAGGGTGGGAGAACATCCATGCCATGAAGGATCCCACGCGTGGCGGGCTCAGCAATGCTCTGAATGAGATGGCGAATAAGGCAAACGTTGGAATACTCGTGAAGGAGAGTGAAATACCCATAAAACCAGAGGTTAAAGCCGCCAGTGACATGCTTGGCATAAGTCCCTACGATGTGGCCAATGAGGGGAAAGTTGTCATGATCGTCCCAAAGGAATATGCGGAAGATGCTCTAAAGGCGATGAGGAGAACAAAGCATGGGAAGGATGCCGCCATCATAGGGGAGGTCATGGAAAAGTACAGGGGAAAGGTCATCCTTGAGACGGGAATAGGGGGCAAAAGATTTTTGGAGCCGCCCCTGGGTGACCCCGTTCCAAGAGTCTGCTGAATCCCATCCAAAACCTTTAATTACTTCTTCTTACATATTTACATTGATGAAGTGTTTAGGTGAATGACATGGCCAAAAGTCCAAAACTTATGGCATTGTTAAAGCTGATTGATGATTTAGGGGAGAATGCATACTGGCCTCAAATCGTCAACAAGGCAAACAATTATGGCTTGAAATTCATAGAGCTCAGGCCTCTTCTTGAATACGCTCTAAAAAAGGGATACGTAAGGGAAGAGGGAGAGATTTATGTCATAAATGTAAAAATAAAACGTTAGTCACTCCCTCTTATAGGGCTTTCCATCTGCCTTCGGCGGTCTGACCTTTCCTATAACCCCTGCAACTATAACTATAGTCACAATATAGGGGAGTGTTGCCACGAACTGCCATGGTACAATATTCTGAACCGATGGGTTTGTTCTCACCCATATTGAGAGGTTATCAAAGAATCCAAATAGAAAACCTCCAAAGAGGGCGTTGATCGGGTTCCAGCCGCTGAAGACCATATTTGCTAGGGCTATGAAACCCCTCCCCGAAGAGATATCTTTGGTCACGGTTCCAAGCCAATCCACGCTTAAATATGCCCCTCCAAGTCCGGCCAAGAGACTTCCATAGACCGTGGCCCAGAACCTATACTTCTCCACATTTATTCCAAGAGCATCTGCCGCTTCGGGATTCTCGCCCACGGATCTAATTCTAAGCCCGAGGGGAGTTTTGAATAGAACCCAATGGGTCACTAGGGTTATCAATATTGTAATGAATATCATGGGGCTCACGGGACCATATGGAGTGTACCACTTTGCCATTTTAATTGCAACTTGATGCTGACCCGCGGTTCCCCAGACGGCAGTAATTCCAAAGGCAACTACACCAAGTGCCAGCAGGTTTATACCTATGCCCGGAATTATGTGGTCTCCCTTGAGATAGACCGTTATAGCGCCGTGAAGCATCCCAAAGAGCATGCCTATGAAAGCCCCGCCCAGCATACCTATCCATGCATTGCCTCCCATCTCAGCAAAAATCGCCCCAAAGAAGGCGGACATTAGGAGGATTCCCTCATATCCAATGTTGACGACGCCCGCCCTCTCACTAACAGCAGCTCCAACGCTTGTCAATACAAGGGGCACCATGGCGGTCAAAGCTCCCATTAAATTGAAAATTACCATATCAAGGGCATTCATTGCCTTCCCCTCCCGAAGAGGTTCTTAACCAGATCCCATAATCCAGGAACAGCAACGGCAACCACGATTATACCCTGAACGACTTTGACCATTTCAAGAGGAACCCCCGCTTCAATCTGCATTGATGTTGCCCCGGCTTTGAGCATTCCAAAGAATATACCGCTTAAAATTATGCCCAATGGGTGGTTTCTTCCCACCAATGAGACGCCTATCCCATCGAAACCGTATCCGTGTATATTAGCCATTCCCTGACTTATCGCATAGCTCGGAGGTCTTCCCATGACTTCCACGGCACCGGCAAGACCGCTCATAATGCCTCCAATCACAAATGACCATATGATTGCCAATTTGGGATTAATTCCGCCATATTTAGATGCCCTCTCATTGTATCCACTTGCCCTCATCCCATAACCCAGGACGGTGTGCCATAGAAGGTAGTAGCTTAAAAGTGCCGCTATAACCGCTATAACAAATCCCCAGGATAGGTCCGTCTCCTTTAATATCAACCCAAGCCTGGCACTCTCGGGCACGGATATTGTTTTATTTGGGTCGTTGGGATTGGCAAGGGGCCCTAGGACAATATACAACGCCCCGAAAAAGGCAATCCAGTTCAGCATGATTGTGGATATGACTTCATGAACCCCGCGGTAGACTTTTAAAAATGCCGCGGGAAGGGACCAAGCAGCCCCAAAGAGTATCCCTCCCAAAAGACCCATCAGAGGATTTGCAAAAGCTGCTGTAAAGGCTATTGCAGCTATTGCACCAAAGTACACTGTTCCTTCGGCTCCTATGTTAAAAATACCCGTTCTGGCGCTTATTGCAAAGGTCAGGCCGGTCAGCATTATTGGTGTTGCGGAGCTTAAGGTCAATGCTATACCGTACTTTGAACCGAGTGCTCCATCCAAAAGTGCTTTATAAGCCTCCAATGGACTGTAGCCTGAAAAAGCAAGCACTATCGCTCCCACTAACACCCCTATTGTAACCGCGATTATACTCTCCATGAAGGGTTTTAGAAAGTTTTTCCCGTTCATATGCGGATACCTCCCATCATCAGACCGATCTGTTCCTCTGTGACCTCTTCGGGCTTCACAACGCCCACGAATTCTCCCTCATACATAACAGCCATTCTATCGCTCAGCTGTGTTACCTCATCGAGATCCGCCGAAACAAGTAAAACCGCCTTGTTTTCATTTCTAAGCTTTATCAAATAGTTTCTAATGTATTCGGTGGAGGCAACATCCACACCCCTCGTTGGTTGGGAAGCTATAATGAGAAGGGGCTTCTTGCTGACCTCTCTGGCTACTATGAGCTTTTGCTGATTGCCGCCGCTCAGGCTCCTTAAAGGAGCGTCTATGCCCGGGACTACGATCTCGAACTCCCTCACGAGCTCCTCCGAATGCTTCCTAACATTCACCCACCTTATCGAGTCCAGGGGGCCTCTGAAGTCCTCCTTCCATTGAAGTCCAAGGATGGCATTTTCGGCAACGCTCATATCGAGTATCAAGCCCATATTAGTTCTATCCTCAGGTATATGGGCTATTCCCAGATCATAGAGCTCTTTGGGGGGCTTTCCCGTTATATCTTTTCCATTTAGAAGCACCTTACCTTTTTCAACGTGTCTTAAGCCCGTAAGAGCTTCAATAAGCTCTGTTTGCCCATTACCCTCAACACCCGCAATTCCAAAAATTTCTCCTGCTCTAACCTCAAATGTTAGTCCTTTAACACTCTTTTCTCCCCTGTCTCCAACTACCCACAAGTCCTTAACTTCCAGAATGGGTTCCCCGGCTTCCTTGGGGGGCTTTTGAATTCTCAGAACAACTTCCCTACCCACCATCATCCTGGCAAGGATCTGGGGAGTTGCATCGCTTGTGTTTATGCTTCCTATCAACTCCCCCTTTCTCAAAACCGTTACCCTATCGGTTATCTCCATGACTTCTCTAAGTTTATGACTGATAAAAATTATGGTTTTTCCCTGCTCCTTTAGTGTATTCAAAACTCTAAAGAGCTCTTTGACCTCAATGGGTGTTAGGACTGCCGTAGGCTCATCCAATATAAGAACATCAACATCTCTGTAGAGCATCTTTAAAATTTCAATCCTCTGCTGGACTCCAACGGGGAGGTTTTCCACAGGCACGTCAAGGGGCACCTGGAAGTTCAGCTCATCCATAACCTTTTGGAGCTTCCTTTTGGCTCTCCCAACATCGATCTTGGAGAAGAGCCCATGTCCCTCCATTCCCAGAATTATATTGTGAAGAGCATCAAAAACATCAACCAGCGTGAAATGCTGGTGGACTATACCTATGCCCTTTGATAATGCATCAGCAGGACTCTTAAAAGCGGCTTCCTCACCATTAATATAAATCCTACCATCCGTGGGTTTCAACATACCCGAGAGGATCTTCATTAAAGTTGTTTTACCCGCTCCATTCTCTCCCAACAAACCGTGTATCTCACCTTTTTTAACCGAGAAATCCACTCCTTTCAAAGTTCTGGTTCCATCTGGATACACCTTGACGATTCCCTTCATCTCTATCAGTGGCTTCTCTTCCATAAGCATCCCCCCAAGAGTAAATAAAAAAGAGAGGACTCAGGCGTATTCCATCATTTCCTTCCAGTCCTTGGCTGCTCTAATCTTTTCTATAGTGTCCTTATCCATTGCAGCCGGAACCTTTATTTCACCGCTCTTAATCTTGCCTTCGAGCTCCTTCACTGCGTCCCAGATCCAGTCTGGAATTTGCTTTCTTGTCTGTTCAAGCTTTGCAAATAATTCGTCTTCGCTTGTGAATCCAAGCTCCTGAAGCTTCTGCTTCTTGGTGTCTTCGGGAAGTGAGTTGAACATTTCCTTAACGTCTTCAATGGTGCTTACTCCAACACCACCCTCGTTTAATCCAAGCTCCATTATGCCGCCCTTCCAGTTGCCCTTCACTGCCATTTCAACGGCTCTGTAAACACCAACATCAACACGCTTCATCATTGAGGCTATTATAACACCGGGCTTAATCCAGTCCTGGGCAGAATCAACACCAACTGCAAATGGTGGCCCCATAGTTTTTCCCTGACTCTCCAAGTTTTCGCTGACAGCTTCAAAGACACCAAGGCCCACAGCACCTGCCACCTGGTATATGACCCAAGCCCCTTGCTGAAGCTGTGCCTGAGCGGCAGTCTTACCCTTCGCAGGATCCGTGAATGAACCCGTGTACGTGTGCAATATGTTGATGTTAACATCTTTGCCCGTCTTCTGCTTGTAGTAGTCTTCGGCCCATGAGACACCGAATCTATAACCACCCTCGAACTTGTAGAGAACCGGAATTTCCATACCAAGGACAATACCCACCGTATCCTTACCATCGTTTGCCGCAATTAAGCCTGAGAGAGCTCCGATTAAAGCTGAACCTTCGTTTTCCTTAAAGAGGATGCTGACGACATTTGTTTTGTTTGGAATGAACCCATCAACTATAGCGAACTTTTGATCAGGGAACTCATCCGCAACCTGCTTGACTGCATCGGTCATCATGAATCCCACGGCTATAATGACATCATATTCACCCTTCTGTGCCAGTGCCCTCAAGTTTGGAAGATAGTCCGTTTCCTGCTTGCTCTGGACTTCCTTAAGCTCCAGGTTGAAATCCTTGGCAGCCTTTGAAGCACCCAAGTATGCCATATCATTGAAGCTCAAATCACCCCTTCCACCAACGTCATAAACAACGGCTAT
>QMUB01000095.1 GCA_003663695.1 Thermococci archaeon
AACGTCGGATTCTCGGGAGGAGAGAGAAAACGCTTTGAAATTCTCCAGGCCCTGCTAATGGAGCCAAAGCTCCTGATTCTGGATGAGCCGGACAGCGGGGTTGATATAGATTCTCTGAGCGTAATATCCATGAAAATTGAAGAGCTCTATCGAAGAGGAACGTCAATTCTCCTCATAACGCACTACGGGAGAATTCTGCAGCATCTCGATCCGAGCATCTTAAAGGTGCACATAATGAAGGATGGAGAGATTGTGATGAGTGGAAGCGGCGAACTTGTGAGTGAGATTGAGCGGAGAGGATTTCAGAAGATTTTTGAGGAGTGTGGTTGCGATGAGTGAAACCCTGACCATTAAGGATGCCAAGTCGGTTATAGAAAATCAGATTGAAGAGCTTTCGAAGAGGAACAGGGAACCCGAATGGGTTACAAAGCTCAGGTATAAAGGGCTTGAAGCCTTTGAAAACGCTCCCTATAATGACCCTGCTCTCCCAAACCTGCTTGATTTCATAGCAAAAGCCGAAGAAGTCCCAGTTCCTGAAATTAAGAGCTTGGAAGACCTACCTCCGGAAATGAAGGCTCTTTTGGATAAACTTGGGATAAGTGAGGTGGAGCAAAAATACATAGCGGGACTGGCTGTCCAAAGTGATACGGGAGTTATATACAATGAATTTTTGAAGCAGTGGGAGGAGAAGGGTTTAATAATGACATCAATGGAGGAAGCCGTTAAGAGGTTCCCCATAGTTAAGGAGCACTTCATGAAGCTCTTCAATCCAGAGGAGAGCAAACTCACGGCATATCACACCGCGGTATGGAATGGGGGAGTGTTCCTCTATGTAAAGGAAGGCTTAAAGGTTCCATTTCCCCTTCACCTGTTTTTCTTGATTCAGGAAAGCTCCCTTGCTCAGGCCCCCCATATAATAATCCTCGCGGAGAAAAACACCGATGTTCACCTGATAGAGGGGTGCACATCTCCAGTTTTGGTGAGACACTCTCTCCATCTGGACATGAGCGAAATTTACGTCCATGAGGGCGCCAATGTGAAGCTTTCGGTGCTTCAGAACTGGCCCGAATATGTGCACACAAGACCCATGACGAGGGCAAGGATAGGAAAGAATGCTCAATTCATAAACACCACGGTAGGACTGGGAAGCGGAAAGAGCAATATAGCGAACCCAAAATACTGGGTGGATGAAGGGGGCTATGTGGAATTAAACGGGATTCTCCTAGGTCAGAAGGACTTCTATGTGGATCTTGGAGGGGAAATGTATCTTCAAGGCAGAGGGGCAAGGGGAATAAATGCCAGCAAGTCCGTTATAATGGATGAGTCAACCGTTATAACAAGGGGTATAATACATGCCCAGGCACCAAGAACCAAGGGACACATAAGCTGTGATGCACTTTTGATGAGCGATGGGGCAAAAATGGAGACATACCCGGGGCTCATATCAACGGTGGATGATGCAGAGCTCAGTCATGAGGCTGCAATAGGCAAAATAAAGGAGGAAGAGCTCTTCTACCTGATGAGCCGCGGCTTGAGCGAGGAAGAGGCAACTCAGCTGATAGTTAAAGGATTTGTAGAACCCCTGTTGAAGGACATCCCCATGGAGTTTGTGGTTGAAATCAGAAAGATTATTGAATTGGCAATTAGTGGTGGCATGTAGCCTCCCTCTTGGTTTCTTCTTAAATTTTTGTATCTTCATTTCAAACCCTCCCTGTTATCAGTACTTTTTCTCTCAATGAAATCTATGGGCAGTAGGAGACATAATGGAGCATTATAGAACTAAATATTCCAAAACTGTTCGTTTTTAACCTAATGTTCCATTGATAAAGTTTATATATACTAATTTTGAACTATAGGTTAACTAGTGTGTAAAAAGTTTCAAATTTAACGTTTGGAGGGTTGTTATATGGGAGAAGCAAGCAAAATAAGCCGTTACCTATACACTGTAATCGTGCTCTTCGTTATTTGGATATTTTTGACAAGCAGCCTTGACATCCAGGAACTCGAAATTGGACTGGTATTTTCCCTTGTAGTGGGTGCATTGACCTATAGCGTGTTCACCGAAAGCGGATTGGCAAACTTCCATCCAAAGAGGATTATTTACGGCATAGCATATATCCCCTACTTCCTCTGGGCAATGCTGATGGCAAACCTGGATGTTGCATATCGTGTTCTGCATCCAAAGAGACCTATAAACCCGGGAATAGTCGAGTGCGAAACCGTTCTGACCAATGATGTTGGGAAGCTCGTCCTTGCAAACTCCATCACATTGACACCGGGAACAATCACCCTTGATGTCAGAGATGGCAAATACTACATTCACTGGATCGATGTGAAGGATGCAAGCATTGAAGGCGCTTCGGAGAACATAACTAAACCCTTTGAAAAATTCCTGAAGGTGATATTTCCATGATAGGCATTAACATTTATCTCCTCATAATTGCAATAGCAACGCTTTTGAGCATGTATCGCGTTTTCAGGGGACCAACCACAGTGGACAGGCTCGTGGCTGTTGATATCATGACCACAATAACCACAGGTTTGATGGTTTTATTTGCCCTTTATTATAAGAGGGCGATATTCCTCGATGTGGCACTTGTGTATGCCATACTCGCATTCCTTGGAGTGATAGCTTTTGCTAGGTATCTGGAGGGAGGCATATGAGCATCACATCAACGGTGGGGGAATTCCTCGTTTTATTTGGGACGATATTCTACTTCCTCTCAACACTTGGTTTAATCAGAATGCCCGATGTTTATAACAGAATGCAGACAGCAACAAAGAGCGCCACTCTTGGCTCCCTTGGTGTCATTGTAGGCGTGGGAATATGGGCAATTGGTCATGTGGGGAGCTACTCATGGGTGACCAAGACCATCATCATAGCGGTCTTTCTCCTCCTAACAAACCCAATAAGCGCTCATGCATTGATAAGAGCGGCTTACAAGAGTGGAATTCCGCTTTGGGAGGGAAGCGTGGTCGATAAATACAAAGAAGCCCTTGAAAGGGAGGAGGGAGAGCAATGAACTGCATCGTGTGTATTGAATACATAATCGTGGCGGTCATGGTTCTCTCCGCAATATTTGCGGTTGAGTGGGGAGATTTGCTTGCGGCAGTGGTGGGAATGACAGCGGTGAGCCTTTTTGCATCGGTGCTGTTTTTCTTCCTTCAGGCGCCGGATGTGGCAATGACAGAAGCAGCAATAGGAGCGGCCATGAGTGCAGCTGTCTTTATATTCGCAATCAAGAGGACTCAAAGGTATGAGAGTGAAGAAGAAGGTGCAGGGTGGTGGCTGAGATGGTGAAGAGAATTCTCGCAATCATCATGCTTCTCATAGTGGGCTTTTGGATGGCGAATGCATTGAGTGGAGTGCCCTTTGGCGAGGATAAAATGCTCGTGGGAAAGTATTACCTGGAGAACGTTAAGGAACAAACTGGCGCTGTCAATGCTGTCACTGCAGTGGTCGTCAACTACAGAGGCTTCGATACCCTTGGAGAGGTTACGGTCCTTTTCATAGCGTCTACGGGAGTAGGTGCCCTCCTGTGGAGAAAGAAGAAGGAGAGAACTGCTAAAAGTGAGGGAAGCGTGGTTTTGAGAACGGGTTCAAAAATTCTCCTGCCCTTTATAATGCTATTCGGTGCCTACATCTTCATCCACGGGCACCTGACACCGGGAGGAGGCTTCCCCGGAGGAGCTACGATAGCAACGGCATTTCTAATGCTCTATCTGGCATTCAAGGATTATGAAATCGAACACAAAGTCTTTGAGCCTATTGAAGGTCTCGCAGGAGTGGGTTACGTTACGGTGGGTCTTATAGGCCTTGCAATAGGGAGCTACTTCCTCTTTGACTGGATATGGCAGACGTGGGGATGGGGACATGAGAACATCGGAAGGCTCCTCAGCGCCGGTTTTATTCCAATAATCTACACGCTCATTGGTATAAAAGTTGGAACCGAACTTACCGGGATAGTCGATAATATGGTCAGGGAAGAGGTGAAGGACAATGATTAGCCTTTACTACTTCGGAGCAATTTCGCTCATCCTAATAGGAATGTACGCGGTTCTGGTTAAGAGAAATTTGCTTAAAATGCTCGTTGGCCTTAGCATAATGGAGACAGGGGTTAATCTGCTCCTCATAAGCATTGGCTATGTGAGCAACAGAACAGCACCAATCTTGAGTGAGGGTGCCACACCCCAGAATACGGTTGATCCAATTCCCCAGGCACTGGTTCTCACGGCGATTGTCATAGGAGTTGCCACAACGGCACTTGCATTAACCGTTGTGATTAACCTTTATTCCAAGTACAAAACTCTGGATGTTGAGGAAATAAGGAGGTTGAGAGGATGAGTCAGTACGCATCGCTGCTCATTGCATTACCCCTGATTAGTGCGTTCTTTGTGCCCATCATCAAGAGGATAGGCAGAGATGCCATAATGCCCTATCTGAGCTTAATAACCCTAATTCAGACAGGAGTTGCGGCTTGGGTATTTAAAGAGGTCTATACCACAGGAAAGCCCATAATAATAATGGCTGGAGGATTCAAACCGCCCGTTGGAATTGACCTCTACATAGGGCACTTTGCGGCATTGTTTATCCTCATAGTTGCACTGGCTTCGTTTATAATGGCAGTCTTCAGCAGGAAGGCAATAAGTATTGAACCGAAGGACAAGTATGCAATGCTATTCCTCTTGCTCATGCTTGGAGCGACGGGGATGATAGCGACGGGGGATATCTTCAACCTCTTTGTTTTCATGGAGATTACCTCAATAAGCGCCTACGCACTCACGGGATATAACAAGACTGGAGAAGCCAGCGAGGCATCAATGAAGTACATAATACTCGGGGGAATAGGCTCAAGCTTCTTCCTCGTTGGTGTCGCCCTCCTCTACGGGAGCCTTGGAACTCTAAATCTCGCTCAAATTGCCCAGCTTGCAGGGAATATGAACGCCACAGTTGCTCAGGCGGCTTTGGCTCTTATAATCTTCGGTCTGGCAGTTGAGGCAGAGATATTCCCGCTGAATGCATGGGCGCCCGATGCATATCAGGGTGCACCTCACCCTATTACCGCTATGTTCTCCGCATTTGTGGTCAAAGCAGCACTCTATGCGATGGCGAGAATACTTTATATAACAAGTTCGGCAAGTTCGTGGAGTAATATTCTAAGGCTGCTCATAGTTTTGGGAACTTTAACCGTCATCGTAGGCGAAATGAGTGCCCTAAGGCAGAAAAATGTTAAGAGAATGTTAGCATACTCAAGCATTGCTCAAGTGGGTCTAATAGCCGTTGGTTTCGCGTTAGGAACCCAGGCAGGTGTCAATGCGAGCGTTTTCCATATGTTTAATCATGCAATAGTTAAAGCCCTCCTCTTCCTTGCCGCGGGTTATGTTGCGGTTGAGCTCGGAGGTACAGAGCTCGAAAAGTTCGAAGGATTGGGCAGAAAAATGCCTTTGACGGCTTTCAGCATCACTGTTGGAGCGGTTAGCATCATTGGAATTCCACTCTTCAACGTCTTTTGGAGCAAGCTTAGACTTATACTCGCCGCCCTCAGTGCAAACTATGCATGGGTAGCCGCACTCGTCCTTGGG
>QMUB01000096.1 GCA_003663695.1 Thermococci archaeon
ATTATTTTTCAGGTGAACCCGATGAAGAAAGCTGCTGTGCTTCTTTTAATAGCTCTCGTTTTAATTTCTGCGGGATGTGTGAGTCAAGCTCCTACGCAAACATCAACCACTAAAGAGGCCACGGTGGGCACAACTACTACCATGTCCAATACAACAACCACCACTTCAACAACGAGCACCACAACACCAATGCCTACAAAGACGTATGCCCCAATTGACTTTGGAAAGCCCAAGAGCGGTGAGATACTCGGAAACTGGTATGATCTGTTTGACACTAGCACGATTTACGTGAGTCAGGATTTAATGGAGCTGGCAGAGCATTACTTCCCAAATGCCAGCATACGGCCATCCTATGAGTTCCAGAACGGTGTTGCAATTCTTGATCCGAAAGATGCAAGGGCCCTTTTAAAGGGAAAACCCATGCTGGTAACGGTTAGCTCCTACTTTGGTTATGTCTCCTATAGGGTCGGCTACAAGTATGCCGGGGAAGAGATCGGCATGATGATAGCCTATAAAGAAGATGGCAAGGATAGACTCATATTTACAGGAAATGGGAAATCGGGGATAGGAGCGGCTCTGGAGTATGCGATGGAGATAAAAGGGGGGAGAAAAGTTAATCCAATGCTCGTCGTCAAGAAAAAGGACTTCAGAGGCATGATGCTCAAAGTGATAGGCGATAATGACTGGGATGGTGTTAAAGATGACGGTGAGTTCTGGGTTTTGAAGGAATTTGCCTATGAGGAGCCCTTCATATTTAACTGGCGTGTTGTAAATGGGGAGAATGTTACGGTAGATGGGGGCTTTATAAGAGCCGTTAACGGTTCTACTATTTATATCCATGCATTAAGCTTTGATGTAAAGGTGAACATTAAAACGCCGAGGGACGTGACCCTAACGTATGTGATTGAGAATACAAACCCCTCCATAATGGAGCTCCCCCAAGGGTCAGAAGTTGGGGATACATGGATCAAGTTTACGACGAACGAGGAACACTTTGAAGTTAAAGCTAAAGAACTGAATAGTTATAAAATCCTTGTTTTTGGAGACCATCGCCCCGGAAGCGGGACAAAACCACCCGAAGTTTTCCTCCACATCATTGATAAGGTGAATGAGGATGAGGGAGTTTTCATCATAGATGGAGGGGATCTCGTCTATTCAGGAAGGATGAATGAATGGAGCGAGCTCATGAAGGTCTGGCACTTCAACAAGCCCGTATTTCTGGCATCCGGCAATCATGAATACCAGGGGGAGGGCAAGAGCATCTATAAAAAGCTCTTCGGACCGACGGACTACTCCTTTTCGCTGGGCAACTACTACTATATATTCATGGATAACACGGAAAGAGGATATACACTTTCAAGCGCTCAATGGGCATGGCTGGAGAAGGAACTTGAAAAGGCTAAAAACGAGGGTAAAAAGCCCATACTCATAATGCATGCTCCTCCCTTCGATCCCAGACCTGGAGGGGATCATTCAATGAAGGGGGGAAGTGGAGATAAGCTCCTCGCCCTGATGAAAGACTATGGTGCCTTTGGTATCTTCAGCCACATCCATATGTACTGGTACGGGGAAAGGGATGGAGTTAAGGTTCTCATCACGGGAGGGGGAGGAGCTCCCCTCTATGTGCCTGAGGATCAGGGTGGCTACTATCACTACGTTAGAATGGACATGAACACCGAGATAGGCGTTGAGCCAGTGAAGGTTGATTGATCTCCTTCCTATACTTTTTTGTGAGACTTTTTTGGGCATACTGTCAGGATAACTGTGACACCACCTCCTGAAGCCATTTAGTCACATCACCAGGCGGCCCACCGAACCGAGAATGAGAAAGCTTAAAAGTAAAGGTACCTAGATTCGATTGACCTGTGATGACTTTGCAGGGTAGCTACTGAAATTGATGAGGATGTCGCTCCAGTCTGAGGTCATTCGCATGGCACAAGCAAAACCGGGCTTTTTGAATCCCTAACCACTCTTTCTGCAGTGCTTCCAAGGAGGAGATCCTTTAAAATACTCCTTCCCTTTTTGCCTATGACTATAAGTGTTGCTTTTTTGGCTATGCTCATCCCTATTATATCCTGGGAGGCTACTCCAAAGCCCACCTGCTTTTCCACAGGGAACTTCACAATTTTGGCATATTTCTCAAGCTGCTCCTTTGCCCTTTGGGTGTTCTTTTCAAGCTCCTCGGGCCTTCCATAGTCCACTACGTGAAGCAAAATACCTTCCTTAACATGCTCTTCAAACTTTTTAACGGCAACCATGACCTTTATGGAGCATTTTGAAAAGTCAAGCGCAATAAGGGGTTTTTCGAAGATCTTCGAGCATTCGCACATGCATTTTATGCCTTCCTCTTCCTTCCACTCATATCTCACGAGGAGGACTGGTTTCTTCGTGGTTCTCACAAGGTTTGATGCAGTGCTTCCCAGAAGCATCTGCCTCAGGATGTTCTCTCCCTTCGAGGGGCTAACAACCAGATCCACATCCTTCTCCCTTGCAATCTCGGCTATTTCAATGGAGGGTATTCCAAGTTTGGTCGTGGTTTCGACGTCTATACCCTTCTCCCTGAGCTCTTGAGCAAGCTTTTCGAGCTGCTCCTCGTCTATCTTGACGAGCTCGAGGGCTTCAATATCCGTAGCTGTTATATCAACGATATGGACTAAGTAGAGCTTCTTGGCACCTATTTTGAAGAGCAGGGGTATGCAGTTCTTCAATGCATGCAGGGAGACCTCGGAAAAATCTGTCGGAAACAAAATTTTCTCAAACATTCTTCCACCTCAATATAAACTACACACTTTGCCTATTTAATGCTTTCACAGAGCTACAATTATCCTAACAGCATCCACAGGGGAGAAGTATAGTTTAAGGGATTTTAAAGCATATCCACTATCATGGAGCAAAGGATTGTTCTTAAAACTAAGGGTCTCGTGAAAAACTACTATATCGGGAGAAGCATAGTTGTGCCTGCCCTCAGGGGAGTGGATTTGAAGATTTACGAGGGAGAATTCATTGCCATAGTAGGGCCCAGCGGCAGTGGCAAGACCACACTCTTAAACATGCTCGGACTCCTAGATAGGCCAACTGCCGGGCAAATATACGTGGATGGCATGGAGGTGAGCAGCTTAAACGATAATCAACTTTCGGAGATACGACTTAGGAAGATAGGCTTCATATTCCAGTACTACAATTTAATGCCCATCCTCACGGCACTTGAAAATGTGGAGATGCCAATGGTGCTGGCGGGACTCCCCAAGAAGGAGAGGATTAAGAGGGCTAAAGAGCTTTTGAAGGCAGTTGGACTTGAGAGGTTCATAAGACACAAACCAAACGAGATGAGCGGCGGTCAGCAGCAGCGCGTGGCGATAGCGAGAGCATTGGCAAACAACCCTAGCATAGTGCTTGCGGATGAGCCGACCGGAAATCTCGATACCAAAACTTCGGAGGAGATAATAAAGCTCCTGGGAAGGATAAACAGGGAAAAAGGCACAACTCTCGTTGTAGTTACACACGACCCTGATATAGCGGAAAAAGCCCATAGAATTCTTCAAATAAGGGATGGGATTTTGAAAGAGGTGGTAGCATGAAGAAATCTGAGTCTGTATTTTTTCTTTCCCTGCTCCTTGTGTTGAGCTGGGTGCCATCATCGCTTGCGGATGAATATATGACCTCATTTCAGGGATATCTTGGAGTTGGTGATAATTTAACGTTTGGAAACTACACTCTCACTGTTGTTGATGTTCTGAATGCAAACACACCGAGCGAGAGAATTCTCTTTAAAATCAGGGATAATTCAGCTTTCGAGGAGAAGGAGTTCGCTCTAAAGGAGGGGGAGAGCTATGACTATAAGGATGTGAGGGTTGAGCTGATTTATACAACCATCGAAACGGTTCCCAGAGCAGTGATAAGGATTTACTCGAAGCCAGTCACCGTTTATTATGGAAAGGCCTATGAGAGGAATGTTTTTAGGTATGGACCTATCTCCTTCACCATCGTTGAGATAGGAAATGAAAGCATCTTGGCGAGGTATCTAAAGGGCGATGAAATTGACTACCGTCGCTTTGAAGTGGGAAACTACTTCTGGCATGAGCTGCAGATAGGTGTTGAGAACATTTCAAAGGGAAGCGTCACAATAAAGATAAACGCGCCCAAATATGTTCGCTTCGCCATTGTGAGAGGGGCGGAGATAAGCATAGAAAACATAAACTTTGGTGAAGTTGAAATCGGATCCCCCTTCACGCTCAATCTCACCCTGAAGAACATAGGGGACAAAGAGGCGAGATTCATAAGCGTTTACCTCTATTCGAAGGAGATCATAAATGTCGAGACAAAGGAGGAGAAAACCCTTCTACCAACGGTCTCACTGCCACAATTCAGCTCATCACTTCCCTTTGCCGCCTATAAAGGAAGCCCCATAAAATACATCGAAACTCTGGTGCCCGGAAAGACTGCGAAGCTCAGCTTCAGCTTGATCTCATCGAAGAACCTCAAGGAAGATGTATATCCTCTCTATATCCGTGTTGACTATAAGGATGAGGAGGGCGCGGAGAAGAGCAAGGAGATTCAGGTGGGAGTCCCCGTGGTTGATAAGATAAGGCCAAAGATAATCATCGAGGAGTTTGATGTCATTCCGAGCACGGTCTCTCCGGATTCGAATTTTACAATCAGAATAAAGCTCAAAAATGTTGGTAATTCAATGGCAAAGCATGTGAAGCTCGACCTTCTCATAGAGAAGCCTAAGGAGGAACAGACCTCAGGATTCACGCCCTATGGACAGCCTGCGGTACCCGAAACCCCGAAGATATATCCCATAGGAAAGCAGAGCTCCCTCTATTTTAACGAGATCAATAGGACAGCCGAAGGAGAGCTCTACTTCAGAATAGAGGATGTTCCAAGGGGCATCTACCCCCTATATGCCGTCCTGAACTATGAGGATGAAAACGGAATTAAATACACGGAGAAAGCCACCTTTGGAATTGAAGTTGCGGCTTACCCAATTTTGACAACGTACATAGGGAATGTGTGGGTCAGCGGTGGAAAATATAATTTTGAGGTCTATGTTGTGAACGATGGCAAGGATGCTGCCAGAAGCGTTGTTCTTGAGGTTACCTCAAAGGATTTGGAGCTCTTTCCCGTGGGGCAGCGCTACGTAGGTAGCATAGGGGGAAGGGACTATGATAGTGTTACATACCAGATTTTAAACCACACACTAGCTAAAGGAGAGTACAAGGTGCACGCGAAGATATACTACAAAGATGAGAGTGGAGAGGAAAAGGTTGTGGAGAAGGATTTGACCATCAGGATTCCGGAAAAGCTGGTACAGGAAAGAAAGATGCCTCTCTGGGAATATGCCATTGGAGGAGCTCTAATCTTGGTTTTAATTCTTCTGTGGAGGAGAAAAAGTGATTGATGAGCTGCTTAAAATAGCTGTGAGGAATTTGACCAGAAGGAAGGTTCGAACTTTCTTCACCATGCTAGGCATCATCATAGCTGTTGGTTCAATAACGGCGCTCGTTTCAATAACGGAAGGCTCAAACGAGGCGGTCCC
>QMUB01000097.1 GCA_003663695.1 Thermococci archaeon
AGAGGGCGTTAGGGTCTTTATGAAGAGTAAAAAATTGTGGGTGCGGTTGTTCTGGGAGATGTTAAGAAAAGCATTGAAATGGAGAGGATGATAAAGGAGTCCCTTCAGTTCATATAATCGGGGATTTTGGAAACCTTTTTATATTTCTTTTTCGAAAATAGCACTGAAAATTTTCGAATTGGTGGTTTATATGGTTGTGAAAAAGAAAATGACCAAAAGGTTTTTGGAGGAAGCATATGCGGGAGAGAGCCAAGCGCATATGCGTTATATGCTTTTTGCGGATGTTGCTGAGAAGGAAGGCTTTCCAAACATTGCAAAGCTTTTCAGGGCTATAGCTTTTGCTGAACTGGTTCACGCTAGGAACCATTATCAAGCCCTCGGCAACATAGGGGAGACACCTGAAAATCTCCAGGTAGCAATAGATGGAGAGACATTTGAGGTTGAGGAGATGTACCCCGTCTACAAGACAACTGCAGAGCTGCAAGGCGAAAATGAAGCCATCAAAAGCACATACTATGCCCTTGAAGCTGAAAAAATACATGCGGAGCTCTACAAGAAGGCGAAGGAGCTTGCCGAGCAAAAGAAGGACATGCACATCGAGAGGGTGTATATATGCCCCGTTTGTGGATACACAGCAGTTGACGAGGCTCCCGAGCACTGCCCCGTCTGCGGCGCGCCCAAAGAGGAGTTCATGGTTTTTGAGTGAGTTTTTTATTTTTAACTTAAAAGGTTTGATACGAAAACCTTATAATATTTGTTTGATAACATTTAGATGGTGAAAAACATGGCGAAATGGAGATGTATGGTTTGTGGCTACATATACGATGAGGAGACCGGAGATCAGGATTCGGGAGCAGAGCCAGGAACGACGTTTGAAGATCTGCCCGAAGATTGGGTATGCCCGCTCTGCGGGGCACCAAAGGATATGTTTGAACAAATTGAGTGAGGTGGGAGCATGATAAGCAAAACAATAAAAAGCGGAGACTGGAAAGGAGAGAAGCACGTCCCCGTTATAGAGTACAGGAAGGAGGGGGAGATGATTGAAGCTGAGGTAGCTGTTGGCAAGGAGATACCGCACCCGAACACGCCGGAGCACCACATTGCATGGATCGAGCTCTACTTCCACCCGGAAGGGGGGGCTTTTCCAATAATGGTAGGTAGGGTCGCCTTTACGAACCACAGTGATCCGCTGACGGAGCCAAGGGCCAAGTTCTACTTCAAGACGGGCAAAAAAGGGAAACTCCACGCTCTGAGCTACTGCAACATCCATGGCCTCTGGGAAAATGAGGTCGAGTTTGAGTGATTTCACTCCCTTTTTATTTGCTGGATTTTGGTAAATGTAAATTATTTCCTGGGTTTTCTTCATGCTGCGTAAGGAGATACATACAATATTCCCATGAGTTTGCTTGGAGCATACTGAGTAAAACAGCAAAGCTTATCTATAAGTAACATCGTAATAGCTTTTGGTGGATACCATGCGCATTTCAACCGGGGTAGAGGAATTGGATAAGATGCTTCATGGAGGACTAATACCCGGAAGGGCATACCTCGTTAAAGGAGGGCCTGGAAGCGGTAAAACAACCCTAACCATTCACTTTCTTATAGAAGGTGCTAAAAAAGGGGAGAAGGTTCTCTATGTTTCTCTGGAAGAGCCAGTTGATATTCTCAAAGAAGATATGAAGAAACTTGGGTTTAACATAGATGTGCCCAACTTCGTTGCGATTGATGCCACGCCCGTGAAGCAGAAGAGGAGTATCTTTGAGGCAGAGCATTTTGAGGAATTTGCCAAAGACTTTAAGAGGCTTGTGGATGCCATTGTGAACAGGTTGAAGGGGGAGAAATACACCAGGATTGTTATTGACCCCATAACAATGCTGAGACTTACGATTAGGGATGAGCTGGAATACAGAAGGATGTTTATTGGGTTCTTAAAGGAAGTTGCCAGATATGATGCCACCCTCGTGCTAACCTCCGAGTTTTATAACACGGATATTGAGGATTATCTTGTCAGCGGCGTTATTGAATTGAGGGAAGTGGAGGAGGGTGGAAAAACACTGCGGGGCATTAAAATAGTTAAGTTCAGGGGTAGCGCCTTCGATGAGAGCTTAAGACCATACAAAATAACGGATGAGGGTATCAAAGTGTACCATAAGGAGTCCATATTTAGAGGGTCTGATGAATGAGGATTGGGATTCCCAAACTCGATGAGCTTCTGGGTGAGATTGAGCTAGGGAGTACCGTGCTGATTGAAACCATCGGCGAGATTGGTATTGAAATAGCCATAGAAGCGCTCAAAAGAAACAAAGAGAAGAGCGCTGTATTCCTCACACCAAGGCTCAAGAAGAGACTTGAACACATATTCGAGCTGGGTGAGGTGGTATACCTGACACTGGGTGAAGATTTTGCTCCCCAAGAGCTCTTTAAAGTAACTCATGCTTTGAGGGAGCTGCCTGAGGATCGCTTTATTGCGGTGTTCCTAATTCAACCCCTCCTTATTTTTCACCCCTCTCAAAGGGTCTACAGATTTTTTGCTGAACTTTCAGACATAGCCAATGCCCGAGGTATTATCCTGATGACAATGATAGATAAAAGGCTGGTGGATGAGAGGACGCTTGCAACATTTGAAGAGTCTGCAACCCATGTAATTGACATCGTGGAAGTTATTCAGGGGTTCAAGATTATCCGAGGACTGAGGATTAAGAAAAGTCCAAAGAAGATATCCGGGTTTTATAAACTCAAGATAAAGGATGGAAATGTTGAGGTCGGTGAGCTCCTTGGATGAGATTGCTCTTTTAAATATCTTCCTGGGTATTATGGCTTCTATAGGGTTGGCATATATTATGTTTCTCCTTTTGAATGTCTTTCCTTATTTTAAAAAAAGCAGAACTCTCATGTTAATCCAGGTAATCGGTGGATTATCCGTTCTACTTGGGATCTGGGCACTCAGGATTGTGAACTACACCAAAGAAAGCCTGAACAGTGTTTATCCCCTTTTGGTACTTGCGGGGATGTCCATGATTATCCTTCCCCTCGTTAAGCTGAGGTTGTTTAAGTTTGATAGGAGCCTTATTTTGCAGGCCCTCCTTATACTCCTCTCCCTTTTCCCCTATACTGTTGTTCATGTGCCATGGAACTTCGTCCCTGGGACATTTGTCCTCGCTGCGGTCCTCTTCTTGATACGATTTCCTCTATTTTTGACATGCCTCTCACCACTGGGGATGGTACTTGTCAATATCGCCTCATGGCTTTGGGTGATATTCGCATGGCTTAGATATTATCTGATTCAAACTCCTCCCACGTGTATGTCCTATGCTCTGCTGCTTATTCCCGTTACATCCCTTCTTCTCTGGGACTTTTCCGTGATAATCTCATATGAAAACACTAGGAGGTGGCTTTGATGGAATGTATTATTCTGGGAGAGCTAATTGACATATCGGTCGGTGTCGTTATAATTGGAACCTTCTTCTCAAAGAGGTTTCCTGTAATGCACCACTCGCCATTTTCCCTTGTGATAGGAATTCTCTTCGTTGTGGATTCCTCCCTTGAGATTATTCTAAATAAACCCGTTGGGATTTTGGAATTCACCGGAGCACTTATTTTGCTGATTCTCCTAGAAAAGTTTATCTCCGAAAATACAGGGACGAAATTTAACCACTTCTCTCCCCTTCTGCCCCTTATTCTAACGATTTTGGTGATATTAATAGAGAGGGATAATAGGTTCTTCCACTTTGGTACCCTCATGATTCTCAGTGTCATGGCATTGAGAACAGGTCAAGGAGCTAGGGTTATTGGATGGTACTACAGGGATGTATTTTTTATTTCCTCTCTTTTTGGACTCTTTGGAGCTTTAAGTTTTCTGTTCAATTTTCCGATGGGGAGTGACTTCTTCTATTTTGGAGGGGTTTTGCTCTACATCCTGACGATAGGTGAAATCCTCCGGATATCTCACTAAGTGGACACATCTGTCCAGGAATGCTTTTAACATCTCAATTGGAGTAATGTATGGTGATAAAATGAAAGTCTATTCACGGGATAGAGAGTATCCTGAAGAGTATCGAGAGGTTTTAAAGGAGCTTGGGGAGATAATCGACCCCGTGACTGGTGGGGATATACTCGATTCAGGGGTCGTGGCAGGGCTCGAAGTTAAGGAAGACACTTTAAAGATATGGTTAAACTTTGAGAGCTATGCTGAATATAACATCATTGGAAACTCGGCAATAGCGTATTCGAGAATAATAGGCAATATAATGGAGCGTTTTGCGCTGGTGAAGTTTGCCAATGTTTACGTTTATGATTTAAGGAACAATGTGATTGGAAAGTTTGAAAAGAAGGAGTGATGATGGGCATGGGGGAACCGGACATGCCCATCCAGCAATATTTGCAGGAATATTTCAGCCATCTTCTTATAGGTTTCAATCATATCCCTCTCTATATCAAGGTGTATTTCAGCCAGCCTTTTAACGAGTGCCTCCTGCTCGGCGGAGGGCCGTCTCCTTAACGTGTTCGTAGCCACGTGAAATTTTCTCAAGTTCCTTCTGGGCTTCAAGAATGCCTTTCATGAGGTGTTTATGGATAATCGTGTCTATAGCGATTCTGCTGACGATTGCCTCTTTTTATGTCGATTTTCAGGTTTTAATCCTTTTTACCTAATTCCAGAATAGTCCCATAAAAATATGTAAAAAGAAAGTTAAGACTAGAATAACATCAAATTTTGGTTTTTATTCCGGTCTCTTCTTCAACTTCTTCAAAGCCATTTTTTATATACTTACCAAGCTCTGGATCGAGATTGAGGAGCAATGCCAAAAACTCGCCGACATGCTCCTTCTCCTCATTGGCGACATCCAAGAATACGTGTTTTATCTTTTCGTCTTCTATTAGTCCAGCAAACTGCTCGTAAAAGTTTATGGCATCGAGCTCGGCTTCTATTGCCCACCTCAATGCCTGAGCAATTTCCTCCTTTGAAAGGGGTTTCTCTCTGCCCATAAGGACAGGATTTCCAGCAAGCATTTAAATCACCCTTTTAATGTTCGACTTTCATATTAATAAGGTTTTCAGAAAAAGAAAAAGTTTGAAGAAAGTTCACCTTAATTTTAAAATCATGGTGGAGATTTCATTATATGGTTTCACCATTCAAACTGGCCGTGTGCTTTCTCGACCTTTGCAAATTCTCTAAAAACGCGCTTAACGCTCTCATCCTCAGCCTCTTCTGCAGCTTTCTCATAGAACGCCCATGTTCGCTTTTCCTGCTCCATGCCTATATACTATTTGGCTTCCATTCTATTAACATCATCCCAACGTTTTTATCCCTTCCCGCCTAAATCTAATGGGTGGTTGAGGTGAGGATACTGAGAGTTGAAGAACCCCTCAAACTTAAAGGTGATCTTGTTAGGTTTGTTTTCCGTATTTATCAAGGTACAAATGGAAAGTATCCCGCGCTTGAATGGGTGAAAAAGAAGCCATCTACAGATGACTTTGAGGGTTTTAGAAAAGTGTATGAACCATTCCTTGAATTCCGTCTCGGG
>QMUB01000098.1 GCA_003663695.1 Thermococci archaeon
ACCTTTCCGTCGTTGCTCAGCTTTATGTAGCCGAGGGATTCCCCTGGAATCTTGACGTGAAAGACCTCGTGGAAATCTTCGAGCGAGTAGCAGTGAATCACACCATTTTTGGCAGTGACGACGAAGTTTTCGTTGGCAAAGTAGGGGAAACCCGGCAGCTCTTTGACCTCGGTTAAGTTCCAGGTCAGCACATGGGTATTCTCAAAGGGCTCGTGGCGGAAGATGTACTTTCCCGTGGGTATGAGTGTCCATCTGAGAAGCGTCGTCTGGTCGAAGGTGTAGCCTTCCTTCTCTGCTTGAAGTTCTCCGTTTGAGGAATAAATCCTCAGCTTTCCCTCCTCACTTGCGAGAACTCTGTCATCGTAGGCGAGAACTTTGCCGCTGTTCAAACCAAAGAGTTCTTGACCCTCCCTGAGAATTATTGACTGGTCGCTCGCTGAAATAACTACCATGCCGGAGTCTGAGACGGACATGATGCTGTAGTCCCTGGCTATCTTTTTCCCATCACAGAACACCTTGCAATCGACATGATAGCACACGTGGTTTCCACTTGGAGAGCGGACGAGTTCTTCGCTAACACTGCCACTCCATGCGTGTTTCTTCTCGCTAACGAGTCCCGCCCATGAATAAATCCTTAGCCCTACGAAACTCTCATAGTGACCCGCTACGTATGCCTCTCCATCGAGCACGACAACTCCTGAAACGACTGGCTGGACGGCATCATTTTCCTGAAGATCGTACGAGACGGAGCTTCCATCCGGCTTCACGAGGTACAGCTTGTGACCTTCCCAGTCTATTGCGGCCGCCAGACTCCCGTCCGGAGACAGATCCATGAAGGGTATTCCAGCAGTTGATACATTCCATATGGGGCTCATATTCCATCGGTTGCTGGTTTGTGTGGATGATGTGGTCTGCTGGGGTGACACTGTGTTTTCTGAAGATGAATTCGGATATGAAATTGAAGATGAACTTGGAAGTGAACTGGAGGAAGGTACTGTCTGTGTCCCTTCCTCCGAACCTATGCACGCCGCCGAGACCACTACGAGCGAGAGAAGAAGGATGAAAAGAAAACGCTTCATCAGCTCACCTTCTCGAGTTTGAGGTCTTTAAGCTCAATGTAGGCATAGATTATGGTTTCCTTCCCTGTGCTGCTGTCTTTAAATGAGTAATAGCCCTCCCCCTCAACAAGCAGGGGCAGATAGGGTGAGAACTTGCCCTTTCCGTCCATTGAAACGCCTTCGGGGGTCCCCTGATACTTCCACTGGAAGTCCACGAGTTTAAAGGTCACCCCGGAGAACGTAGCGGTTCCATCCGGGTTGGTGCTCCACTTCCAGCTGTGTCCCTGCATGTCGCTCCACACCCCGCTCTGGGGAACGAGGACGTTGACATCTTCCCATTCGTGCCAGATTCCAAAGTTGAGAGTTGCAACCCATCCTATGTAGAGGTTAACCAGATCCTCGTTGAGCTCCTCAAAGGTTTCCTGATCTCCCTCAAAATAGGGGAACAATCCTGTCCGGAAGGGCGATGGATTCATAAAGAGGAATTTTTTCCCCTTATATTCGAGCTCTATTCCAACGAACTCCTTGTTCTGGTTGTAAGGTGATACCATGCTCAACCACATAACATCCCATGGATAGAGAAAGGCACCGCTCTGGTTTGACACATACCATACGGTGATTGTGAGTTTATCATTCATGGAAACCGCCATAACCGGCGTTACAAGCGTTTCATAGGCATAAACCTCATGTTCCCCAAGATCAACCTTATTCATCTGCATATCCTGTCCATATACATGAATCTTGGTCTTTTCCACACGTTTTTCCAGAATGTATTTATAAGTCGGTGAAGTCTGGTTTGGCTGTATCCTATAGTCATATTTGTAATATGTGATGAGATACTCGGCACCGTTAATCTCAACGGGAGCGTATTCCCATGGGTGGCTCCAATAGGCTTCCTCTCTTGGTGTCGAAGTCGTTGGAGAGGAGGTTGTGGTCGTGGCAGCTGTCGAAGCCGTGGTGCTCGACAAAGTCGGAGTGTGTGTTGACGAAGGGCTTGAAGTTGGAATGGACGAAGTCGTTGTGGAGGAGGTTGAAGATGCAGTGGTCGTTGAAGGGGTGCCTGTGGATGTCGATGTGCCACCCGTACACCCGCTGACCAGGACAAAAACTACAATCAATAACGCCACCAGTAAACCTGCACTCTGTTTCATGGATATCACCCCTTACAGTCCGCAGAGAAAGGAAAGCGGACTTATGGATAAATACATAATGGAGAGTTATGCAGGATAAATATAAATAGTTTTCTAACACTTTAAATGAAATTGCAGCATTCGAAAAATATCTAAAAGTTAAAACCCAAGTAGTTGCGGTTTCTTTAGAACATCAAGAAAAGACGGATATTTAATACCCTTTTCCTCCCCAATCATGCAGGGCAAATCAACTATAAAAGGAACCTTTTTAATTATCCCGATATCGGAGCTTGCCACAACCTCAAAATCCTTCAAATCGTGATCAGGCGCCTTTGAAAGCCTGGCACCTCCGGAAAGCCCGAATTTTTCCATGAGCTCCCATGTAATCCTCACCACCTGCCCGCTCTTACTCACAGGAGCGTCGTATAAAAACCAGACCCCCGAAGGTCTCAGAAGCTTTAAAAAACCCAAAAGGAGCTCCAAATTTTTTGGAGTTTGGACGTTAAGGGTATACCCTCCTCTGCGTTCCAGATCCCTCAAGAGACCATCCTCACAGAGGATTGCCCTTCCCTCCAGCAGGGATTCAAGGGTTATCAGGACATTGAATCCATCAATACCCAGAACACTCCCTTCTATTTCTTCCTTCTTTAGAAGTTTTTTCTTCCTCTCCTCGATTTCGGAATCGGAAAAAACACATCTGGCCAGGAAATGCCTCTCCTTTAAAGTTAGCGTATAGTGGTTGGCAACAAAATCGAGAGCACTTTTCTTCCTGTAACCTCGATTTAAAAGGTATTTTAGATCCTCATATGCCAAAAATAAAGGAGACATTAGATCACCTTCTCAAGAACTTCCTCTCCTGCATGTATCCTTATCCTCACCTTGTCCGCCAGCAAGGAGCTTTTAACCTTCTTTGTAAGAATTTCATCAACCTGGAATATCCCTGCTAGGTGCTTCATCCATATCTCGATTAGAATCGGATTCTCCTCGTCCCCTTCTTTAATTTCAACTCTGTATATTGCTAGAGCTGAGACAGCATGAATGTCCACTTTATCTGTTTTGTATGTTAATCTGCTGCGGCCCTCCTCCATATCGCAGCCATCCGCTATAGTTACACAGCTCCCCTCGATTGTGGTGCATGAAACGGCTTCATCGTGGGTATAGATGGCGTTGAGTGTTAGAACCTTCAAAAGAAGCCAGTCTTCCCTTTCGAATTTTCTGGCAAGCTCCTCAATTATGGGCTCCGCAAGGAATACGCTGAACTCATAGTGGTTATCCCTGTGAATCATGTTCCCGATATCATGGAAGAGAGCTCCAAATATGACTATGAACTTGCTCCATTCAAAGGGCTTCCCCAGTGTCTCGGCAGTCGTTTGGATATTGAACTCCTTCAAAATCCGCAGAATTTCCAAAGCCCTTCTTGTTGTTAGCAAAACATGTATAGAACCATGATCGTTGAATTGATAAATGTTCAGGACTATATAATTCGTTGTGTCAAAATAGTGCCGGTATTCTCTGTAAGCCTGCTCATAAATCGTGTAAAGTTCGTCATTTTCCAAAAGAGTTCTTATTTCGTTAAGCAAAATATCCTCTTCGTACATTCTCCCACCGTTAGAAAAAACGCAGAAGAGAATTTAAAAGTTATGTAAAAGGAAAAATTCAGGCAGCCTTGCGCTCCCTGTATTCGTAAGCCACTTCGCCGTCCACTATCACGTACACCTCATCCTCGACGTCCACGTAGTGCATTATAGGTTTATCTACGAGCTCAAATGCCTTCTTCAAATCCTCTCTTGAAGCAAGAACCACCTTCTTTCTGACCTCGCCGGGGAATCCCTCTATTATGTAAGCCTCGAGATCCTTGAACCTTCTAGGCGGTGCCTGTGCCCTTATTGTATAAATCCCCCCCATGAGGGGTGTAAGAAATATCAGGGCAAGCAGGGAAAACACTTTTTTGGCTGTACTTGCTCTCATTGTAATCCCAAACTTTGTTACATAGTTCTCCTTAGTGATTCTACTTGTCAAAGTCCTTTGAGAACGTTCCTCAGTGTTCGTGAAATAGTAGAGTCCTGCCGAGCTATCCTTAATCAAGCTCATATTTTGCTTGAAGTTCTCCTTAACCTCCCTACCGGCTATTACACCTATAACATTAACGTTGGTCTCGAAAATTACCCTTCTGTTTACCCTTTTTAATCCAAGCTCCTTTATAATCTCAGCCGTTTTGTTATCGAGAGTGCTCATGTTAAGATTGAAGTTCACCATGAATTCACCATTTTTAAGGTCTCCTTCCTTCCTAAAAAGCTCCTCCTGCCAGAGGACAACCTCATCCTTTCCCTTGCTGACTGTATAGAGAACTTTGCCCGTTAAGGTGTAGTTTCCTCTAACCACATCTCCAGGAACGAACTTATAGTGGTAGGTGAACATAAAGCTCTCCACAAGAGGAATTGGATATTCTTCTCTGCTTAAAGTGTTCCCGTAAAGTGTATTATTCTTCAAAATGGCAGTGTGCAGCAGTACACCCCTCTGAGAATACTGGCCCACCTTCTCGGTGTACGTGCTGTGGGGATGAAGGCTCATTGCCTTCACGGAATAAAAAGAAAAAACGAAAACAAGAACCACTAGAATGGCTAGCACTTCTCTCCGCGTGATATACACCTTTATGCGCTCCGTTATTATTTTTTTATCAATTTTCATCCACAATCCACCTCATATTCATAATCATTATCCGTATCAGGGCATGCACCTTCCGATGCCTCAGATATAATTGCCTCAAGTTCCTCATCCTCTCCGGAACAACGTCCACAGGGCTTGTAAGCATATACCCGCAGAGAGCCTCCTCCTCTCCATCCACATCTCTCATCCCATGGCACACTCGTAAGCAGATGCCATCCTCTATCCGGGATTCCATCTGTATGCTCGGTTAAAGTTAAAGTTGCTTTTTCACCATGTGCTAAATGAAGTTCCCATTCTACCAAAGTGCGACCATTTGGAAGAGGAGTCAGTGAAACACTCCCTTTTTGGGCATTATAGTTTTGTACTTGGAAATATTTACCTATTTTCTGCTTTATTTTAACATCTTTTTCAGCACCCAAGTTTCTAACAGAGATCTCGGTTACATATGTCTTGGGAGTATCTATTTTCAGTAGTGTTATCTTCCCCCCACATACTTTGTACCATTTGCCTGTTTTGGGATCATTCTTTACTTTAATACAGCAATCCAGACACCCACACCTAGCTACAACCGTAATAGAGTTGCTCGTTATATCGTATCCCTTTATAGTGGCGCCATCATTGAGGGGATACCTACCACATGAAGTGAACTCTTGCTTTCCA
>QMUB01000099.1 GCA_003663695.1 Thermococci archaeon
AAGAGCAAGATATGTCTGGTGATAACTATGCAGAGCACACGAGAGAGCTCGGTCATTAGATACTAAAAGAATCCGTTATTTTCTTAAAACCTCCTTCCGCCTTAATATGATCAGAATAGGGTCATCAAACAAAAAGAGTTGGAATCTAAGTTCTCCTACCCTCTTTCACATAAACAGCTGCCCGTCCTATGTACTTAGCATGGTCACTCATCCTCTCAAGGTGCCTGAGTATCAAAGCCTCAACGGCCTTACAAATATCCAAATTCTCCTTGAGCTCCTCTATGCTGGTTATGTAAAGCTCATCCACCTTTTTGTCCAATTCTAAAAGCCTTCCGGTAGATACCTCATCTCTTTCGAGAAACGTTCTGAGTGCAAGCTCAATCATTTCCCTGACAATCCCGAGTGCCTGTTTTGACTTCTCAAACTCACAGCTGGCACCGGTTATTTTCAGTGCCCTCTCTATCTCCATAGCATATCTTGAGACCCTATACAGGTCGTAGCTGACATCTATCGATGCTTGGATGTACCTGAGATCAGACGCCATTGGCTGATACCTTACGAGCAGTTCGGTTGCTATCTCAACAAGCTCATCCCTGAGGATATGAAGCTTGCTTGAGTTGTCCTCTATGCTATCACTCCCACCCTCGAAGATATTTTCGAGGGAGTTAACACACTCCAAAACCGTGCTTCCCATCTCTTGGAGTATCTTCTCAATCTGCTTTAATCCCAAATCCAGAAACTTTCTCATCCCAACACCCCCGTAACATACTGTTCGGTAAGCTCATGTTCAGGATTTTCAAACACCTTTCTTGTAGGCCCTAATTCTATAAGCTCACCAAGGTAAAGGAAAGCAACATAATCACTCACACGGGCAGCCTGTGCTGGAGAATGGGTAACCAAAATTATCGTGTATTTCTTCTTAAGCTCAAACAATAGCTCCTCTATTTTCTTTGTTCCAACGGGGTCTATGTTTGCCGTCGGCTCATCCATCAACAGAATCTTTGGCTTCATTGCAAGTGCCCTTGCGATAACTAAGCGTTGCCTCTGCCCACCGCTTAGGTTCGAGGGATAATCATCAAGCCTATCCTTCACCTCATCCCATAATGCCGCCTTCTTCAGCGCCCATTCAACCCTCTTGTCTAGCTCTTCTTTTGACCTCACAAGCCCATTGAGCTTCAGTCCTATGGCAACATTATCGTAAATCGTTAGATGGGGAAAAGGGTTGGGATACTGAAAAACCATGCCAACTTCTCTTCTGACTTCAATTGGATCAACATTTGGAGCGTAAATGTTCCTTCCAAGGATTCTAACCTCTCCCTCCACTCTAGCTTCGCTGTTGAGCTCAAGAAGCCTGTTGAATGCCCTGAGCATGGTCGATTTTCCACAGCCGCTTGGCCCCATCAGAGCAAAGACCACATTTTTTGGGACTTTCAAGTTCACACCTTTAATAACCATGTTGTTACCATAGTAAACCTTTAGATCCCTAGTTTCAAGGGCAAGCTCGATCATACCTTCACCTCCCTAAGACTGAGCCTTACCGGGATGAATATCCCAAGGAATATTAAAAGTAGAATCAGCGATGCTCCCCATGCCATTTCGTGGTGCTCCTTTGCGGGGCTCTGAATTAGAGTATATATGAGTAGAGGGATCGCCCCTACAGGTTTTGTGATTCCAATCTGATACGTCTGGTATGAGCCGCCAACTGTAAAAAGAAGGGGAGCTGTTTCGCCAGCTACCTTAGCAATTCCTATAAGGACACCAGTTAAAATTCCTCTCTTCGCCATTGGCACTAAAACCCTAAAAACTGCCTTTACCCTTGTGAGTCCAAGGGAAAAAGCTGCATCCCTATATTCGAACGGAATTTGTCTCATTGCTTCATGCGTGTAAACTGCAACATAGGGCATCATTATTATCGCCAGTGACAGTGCCCCAGCAAGAGCTGAGTACGTACCCATTGGAACAACCAACATCTGCATGATGAAGACTCCCACAAGTATCGTCGGAAATTCAAGCATTATCTGGAGCAGGGACTTAGTTGCCTTTCCGAGCGTACTCTCTGGATACTCGTAGGCATAAACTCCCACGAGGAAAGCAACTGGGAGACCAATGAGAGAGGCTAGAAAAACTAAAATAAACGTTCCAATAATAGCTGGTCCTATCCCACCATCGGAGAGCCTTCCGGTTATGAATGTTATCCTCCTACTCAAAATTACATGGATACCATTATTAAACACGCTGTAAATTATGTGAAAGAGAGGAGAGAACATTAGCACGGTTAAAGCGCCAATAAGGAATAGGAACAGCTTTTCTTTGAGCTTTCTGACGTTATAGCCTGACATTTGCCTCCCACCTCCTCAAGAGGTAAATCCCCGCCAAATTGACAACCAGACCTATTGCAAACAGAACTAAACCAGCGGCAAACAGAGCTGAGGTCATGTACTCGTATATGAAGGCATTTCCAAACTGGTTTGCTATCAAGGATGAGATTGTATACCCGGGAGCAAACAGGGCTAAACTCAAGTTGAAGGTGTTCCCTATAACTAGGCTGACTGCTGTGGTTTCTCCAATTGCCCTCCCAAATGCTAGGATTATGCCTGAGTAAATAGCTGGCTTTATATAACCAAGTAAAATTTTTGTTGCCTCAAGTCGGGTTGCACCAAGGCTGTAAATTGCTTCACGGTAAGTGAATGGAATCATCTGATAGGCTTCTCTTATTATAGCCGAAGCGAAAGGGGCTACCATTATTCCGAGCAGAACACCTGCGGAGAGGTAGCTGAATCCCGTTATCGGAGGATAGGAACACATGGGCAGGAAAGACAGGTAATTGTGTAAAGGTTGCATAACAATCTTTTTTAAAAGGGGGACAAGGACAAAAACTCCCCATATCCCATAGATTATTGTTGGTAAACCCGCCATAACATCCGAAAGGATTATCAACCACTCTTTAACCCTCTTTGGGGCATAATCAATGACAAAAACCGAATAAGCCAAGGAAAGTGGCAGGGTTATCAATATTGCTATCACTGAGGTATATATGCTTCCCCATATCGCCACCAATACACCGTAATGTTCTTTACTCGGCTCTTCAGCAGCTTTCCACATGTTTTTGAGATATATGTCGAGCCCTTCTCTGTGGAATATTGGCATTGAATTGTAAACATAAACGGCAAGCATCAACACAAAAAGAGCAAAGACAAAAACAACAAAAGGCATAAGGATGTGTCTCAAATTTATCTGCCTTCTTTTCATTTTGTACCTCCTATTCAACTCCTCCCACCGAGATTATTCTGCTTTCAATTAAAGACTCTGATTTCCTCCCGCTGGCTCGACGAACGTGAGATACCATGCAAGCATGCAGTCGGTATAGTTTTTATTACCAACTGCTGTTATTGCCATCTCTGCGGCGGCCGAGTCGGTAACTTCTCCGCTCAGTGAGTAGGTCCCCTCAAACCCTGTTACTGGAAATTCCTCCATGTTCAGATGATCGTGAACCAGTCTTGTAAGTTCAACCTGTCCAAAGTCCATATCATCCCCAATCAATATGACTATATTCTTAACACCTTGCGACTTTGGACTCGCATTAACAAAGTTACCCATAGAGAAGATGACCAATAATAAAAGGAGGGATGAAAGAAGCTTTCTAACATCCATTATTCTCATCCCTCCTGTATCATCTCAACAGCCTTGAAACCTATTTCAGCGACCTCCTTTGGCAACCCAACATATCCTGGAGCCAGATTCTCCGATTTCTGACCCTCAGTTAAAATCCATCTGAGAAACTCTTTAATAGCCTTGACTTTTTCTGGGCTGTAGTGCTTGCCTTCCTTGTTCTGCCAGACTAATAAGTGGGTAAATGCAACAATTGGATATGAATCCTTTCCAGGGGCATCTAACAACTGCTTAAGGTCTTCCTTATAACCTTGAGTCGAATTTGGAATATATGATTTAACATTTGCTACAGCTGTCTTTATTGTTTCTTCTGTTGGCTTAACGAATTCCCCAGCTTTATTTTCCAATGCCGCAACTGGGAGATTTTCATTTATCGCATAAGATAACTCGGTGTATGCTATGCTGTACTTTGTCTGTTTCAGAATTGCAACAACTCCGGGGTTTCCTTTTCCAGCTACACCTCTTCCCATCTTATCCACTGGCCAGTCAACAACTTTTCCAGCACCAACTTTCTCAGACCATTCCTTGCTTATCTGAGTGAGATATGTTGTGAATATTGCTGTTGTTCCGCTTGAATCACTTCTGTGAATAACGATTATCTTCTTATGAGGCAATTTTGCGCTTGGATTGACCCCCTTTATCGCTTTATCGTCCCAGTACTCAATTTCACCGAGAAATATCTTCGCCAAAACATCCTTGGTGAGCTTCAGCTCGTTAACTCCAGGCACGTTGAAAACAACAACGACAGCTCCAACAACCTCCGGGAACTGAAGGGGCTGATCCCCTGTCGCAAGGAACTTCTTCCAACTTGCCTCTTTAACCGGCGGATCTGTTCTTCCTATATCCGCAAGCCCCTTGAGAAAAGCTTCTTGACCATGCCCACTTCCACCGCCTTCGTATTCAATTTTAACGTTTGGATTGAGCTTTTGGTAGATTTCAATCCATTTCTGAATTTGGTACATTGGAAAGGTCGCACCAGTGGTGCGTATAATTATCTGTTGCTGGGGGACTTGTTTGGTGTTAGTCAGTGTTTTTTCTCCTTGTTCTTGACTTATGCATCCACTGGCTACAAGCCCAAGAGTTAATACAAACACTGTTAATGCCGTGTAGATCTTTTTCATGATCTTCACCGAAGAGGAGTTAGCATGCCATATATATAAAGATTGCCGCAATAAAATATAGTTTTGCAATTACATATATAGCTGACTACGTATAACTATATAAAAACTGCATAACTATCTAAAGGATGAAAAAGAGCGTTAATCTATAACATAGAACGAACCATTAATCCGCCAGTGATATAGAATTTCAAAGCCCTTCTCTTCAAACGCCCTTTCTGTAGCTTTCTTTTACGTTGTTAGGGACACACTCTCCTTTCTAAAACTTTCGAAAGTTCAGCAAAGAAATTCATGTAACACCTCGAGCTTACGCCTAAAAATCCATAAGGTAAAATTATCCAGAGCATTGATGCTGTCAATATTTAAAGCCTCCCGAAGGCACCCAATGGCTTCTCCTCAACCTTGCTATTTAAGAGCCTTTTAACTTCTCTTTTGGCAATATCTTCAATTCCTAGTGCTGTTGTTAGAAGGCGCCTCATGAAATCACCCTAAAATAGCCACCACACCCTTCCATTTTCCTCCGAAGCACTCCGTTGATATAACTTTTTTGCCGGTTAGCTCTTCCAAAAACTTTACCGCGCTCGGACATTTTTTAAATCCCGTTGCTATGCCCACGATGAATTCATCAACCTCCCTTATCCCGACCTTTTTAACTCTCCCCGGCTCCAGTTCATCTTTAAACCTCCATATTATCCTTCTGGGGTCAAGGAGAAGCTCC
>QMUB01000100.1 GCA_003663695.1 Thermococci archaeon
CGATAAGGCTTATTTGTTCCAATAAGACTCTTGGAGAATTGAAACCTGATGCTCGTATGGGACACGTTGAAGAAGATTGCACTCGTTCCAATAAGACTCTTGGAGAATTGAAACCAAATGCAAGCGGGGAATTTGAGGTAAGCGTTGAGGTTCCAATAAGACTCTTGGAGAATTGAAACTGGGGGATGGTTCGGATTATTTTTCTGGAATCCTTCTGAACCCCCTAAGTTACCCCCCTTACCCAGCATTCCTCCAGAATCACTGGTAGAATCCAGGTTTCGTTCTGAGGGGGTTCCTGAGGGTTATTCTGTTCTTCTGGGAGGGTTGCTGGAGTGGAGGGGAACTTGGGGAGCTCAGAAAGATGACCTCCGGGTTTAGGCTTCCGTTGGGAATATGTAAATATCCCCAAAAGGTTCCTCCTGAACGAGCTCCACCTTCCCCATGTTTGCAAGGAAGAGAATGTATAAAAATGTTCTAGCGACAACCTTTGGGCTGTAGTCAAAAACGAGATCCCAGAATGTTATTTTTTCCTTTGTCTCGGTGTAAACCTCTTTGATTATTTCATAGAGCCTGTTGACGTGCTTTTCGATGTCAACCCTGAAGTCATCTACAACAAATATCTCTTCCTCTATGTGGACTTTCTTCCTCACCCGCGGCTTCTTGCGCTCCGCCTCTTCAAGGGCGTCCATCAGGGCATCTATTAAATCTTCCAGCGTATAGTTTCGCTCCACCCTCCTTATTGGGGGTACTATGGGCTCAACGTCAACATGAATGCGCTCTTCCGTTTCCTCCTTGTTCTCCTCCTCATCGCCGTAGAGAAGCGCTTCCGTCTTCATTCTGAGGAGTATGGAAGCTGCCAGAATAGCCCTTGCAGAGAGCCTTAAGTCCAGATCCTTCATCTCCCTAAGTCTCTCTATGTATTTCTCCGTCAAATCTGCTATATCAATATTCCAGGGATCCACTTTCCCCATCATGACAAGCTGGAGGAGTATGTCAACGGGGGTTATCTCCTCTTCCATCCTGTGTTCCATTTTGGTCACCCTTAAGTTCGGATAATATCTCAATCAATCTATCTTTAATCTTTGGAATTCTCAAATTAATAGTTCTCCAGACAAGTGCATAATCAACTCCAAAGTAAAAGTGAATCAATTTGTCTCTCATTCCTGCCATCTGCTTCCACGGTACATCATCATATTTTTCCCGGATGTGTGGTGGAACGTGTTTGGTAGCTTCCCCGATTATTTCTAACTTTCTTAAAACTGCGCTCACAGTTTTGTCATCCGCTACAAAGCTCTTAAAATCCATGCCCTCAATAAACAGCTCGATGCTCTCCATAGCTTCAATCATGTCAGCAAGGTAAAGGGTGTAATCCCTCTTCATACTTTGATAGCCTCCCTGAATACGGACTCCCTTAGTTCACTCCTGAGGGCATTTTTTGGTACCACATCAACTTTTATCCCAAGCTTCTCTGTTAAAAATTCTTCTAGGGCTATGAGGTCAAATAAATCCGCATCTTCTGAAAACTCAACGAGAATATCAACGTCGCTTGTTTTTTTCTGCTCTCCCCTAACATATGACCCAAAGAGGGCTAGGCTCTTGACCTTATATCTTTTTTCTAATGTGGGCTTAATCCTTCTTATGGTTTCCAGTATTTTCTCAAGTTCCATTTTGGTCACCTTTTCAATCCTCCGTTTAAAGTCCCAGGGCGTTCCTCTCCCTTGCCCTCTCTATGTATTCCATAGCTTTCTCTAGGCTTAAGCTCACAACCCTTGAAATTCCTTCTCTCATTGAGACACCTATTATCTTCTCTGCATTTGCCATCATGACATCTCTTAGGGTTATAACTATGAACTGGCTCGTCTGCGAGCCCTCCTTAATCAGGTCGGCGACGCGCTTAACGTTTGCATCATCCAGGTGTGCATCGATCTCGTCGAAGAGGTAGAATGGAGCTGGTTTATACTGTTGTATCGCAAAAACAAATGCTAGGGCCGTCAGAGCTTTTTCACCGCCGCTCATGGCTTCTATGCGCTTGACCTCCTTCCCTCCCGGCTTTGCTTCTATCTCAAGCCCTCCGCTGAAGGGATCCTCCTCATTTTCGAGCTTTAACTTTGCCTCCCCGCCAGGGGAAAGTTTTGCGAATAACTCTGAGAAGTTCTTGGCAATTGCGCTAAGTGTGTTCATGAAGACACTCCTCTTCTGGGCTTCTATTTCGTTTATAAACTCTATTATGCTCTCTTTCTCTGCTTCTAGCCGTTCTCTCTTGGATTTGAGTTCAAGATATCTGGTCTCCACGATTTCATAATCTTCAATTGCCTTCATGTTGACGGGCTCAAGGGCTTTAATCTCATCTTCCATCTCATCTATCTCATCCTTGAGCTTTTCTAGGTCAAGGGGTATCTCCTTAACGAGCTTAACATCATGGTGCTTCAGCTCACGGTTGAGCTCCTGGAGCTTGGATTTGTACTGAGTCGCCTGAATCTTGAGGGTATTTGCAAGCAGTCCAAGCCTTTGGAGCTCCTCCCTGAGCTTGTCTTTTTCCTCCCTGAGAGAATTAAGTTCCTCCTTAAGTGCCTCCCTTCTATCCCTGAGTTCCTTAACATCTTCTTTTATGCTCTCCTCCTGCTTTCTCAGCTCTTCAAGTTCTTTCTTTATTCTCTCGATGTCCTCTTCATTCTTCGCTATACTCTGGTTAAATGCCTTTATCCTGTTCGTCAGACCTTCTATTTCCTCTTCGAGGTCCGCTTTCCTTGGAATGAGCTCCTCATTTATTCTTACCTCAAGGCTTTCCAGCTTTGATTCGACCTTACTCAGCTCCTCTTTGAGCGATGTGAGTTCATGTTCAATCTCCCTGATTTTCTGGTTGAGCTCTTTTGCTTCAGGGTTGTCGAGGGCTTTTCTGAGCTTCTCCTTCTTCTTTTCCAGACGCTCCACCCTTCCTTCAAGCTTTGCCATTTCACTTTTTGAGTGCTCTATCCTCCTCTGCAGTTCAGCTATAAGCTTCTCGCTCTCTTCAATATCCTCTTCGGCTGCCCTGTCCTCATTGAAGAGCCTTTCGAGTTCCTTCTGGAGAACCTCCACATCCTTGGAAATATCGCTTTTCTTAATCCTCAGTTCAAAGAGTTCTCTCTCTACACCCTTATGCTCAACCTTCAGCGAGTTCAGAACGCCTTCAATGCTCTCTTTTTGCCCTTCCAGCGCCTGCACCTTTGTTCTTATCTCCTCGATATTCCCGATGCCCATTCTCTGCCGTGGTTTGTAGTGTCCTCCAACTATAGCTCCGCTTCTCTCCATGAGCTCTCCTTCCAGGGTTACCATTCTGGCTTTTCCGATGCCTATGCTCCTCGCTTCGTTCATATCCTTAACAGCCAGGGTGTCCCCCAAGGCGAAGGAAACAGCATTAGCGTACTTTTGCTCATATTCAACCAGCTGGATAGCGGGAATTCCACCATTGAGCTTTGGGGTGTTTCTTGGCTTTATCTTGTTGAGCGGCAGGAAGGTTAAGCGTCCCAGTTTGTTCTTTTTGAGGAATTTTATACATTCTTCGGCTACCTTGTCATCCTCGACAACAAGGTTATCAAAATGAGAACCCAGAGCAACGTCTATTGCCGTTAGATACTTCTCATCAATCACCCGGATTAACTCCCCAAGGGCGCCGTGAATCCCCCTTATTCCCGAGCGTTTTAGGGCTTCAATAGCCCGATTTTTACCTTTTTGGGCTTCCTGTTTGGCTTCCATTTTTATGAGCTCTTTTCTTGCACTTTCTAGTTCATCTGTGATCTTTTTGAGCTGTCTCTGCTTCTCTTCTATCTCCTTTTCGAGCTTCCTCAATCTGCTCTCTCCCCTGCTCATCTGACCCTCCACTTTGCTGAGCTCCTCTCTCTTTGCATCCAGCTTTTCCCTGAGTTCCTGAATTTTGTTCTTGAGGGATATTCTCCTGGCGTTTAAGTGGTTGGTTTTTGCTTTCAAACGCTCTATATCCTCGTTGAATTTCTTGATGTCCATCTCCCTCTGGTAGTACTCGCGCTTCGCATTTTCAAGTTCATCCGTGGTTTTATCGAACTCCTGCTTGGCTATGGCAAAGTTCTTATCAATTTCACCAAGCTTGACCACCAGCTCATTTCTTTCAACTTCCTTTGCCTTTATCTCCTCTAGCAGCTTTTCCCTCCTCTTGTTCCACCGGATAATTGCGTTCTTACTCTTCTCAATTTCTCCCGAAACCTTCTTGAGCTCCTCCTTGGCTTTGGCCATCCTGAATTTGCTCTCCTCTATCTCCTTCTTTGCAAGTTCTATATTCTGCTTGGCAACTTCTATTTTTGATTGAGCCTCACTTATTTTCCTTGTGAGCTCCAGAAGTTCCTCTCCACTCTCGCTCTCAAGCCGGGACTCAACTTCCTGCAGCTCTCTCTCCTTGGAGACAATTTCTTTTGCAATTTCCTTCAGACGTCCTTCTATCTCGCTTTCCTCCTTAGCTATCTCTCTCTGCCTCTTCTCACCTTCTTCCAGAGCTCTCTCAAGCCCCTTGATTTCTCCAACCAGAAGTGTGACCTTTGCAACTTCGAGCTTCTCCTTTAAGTCAAGGTACCTAAGTGCGTCGTTTCTCTCCCTTTCGAGCTTGTCGAGTTGCTTCTTCACCTCGCTTATGAGAAGATCAACCCTCGCCAAATTCTCCTCGGCCTGTTTCAGTTCTCCCATGGCTTTGCCCTTTTTCTCATCGTACTCTGCTATTCCAGAAATCTCGTCGATTATTAAACGTCTCTCAGTCGGGCTCATCTTGATGAACTTTGTAATATCTCCCTGAAGGACAAGGTTATAACCCTCGGGGCTTATCATTGCAGCGCTGAGTAAATCCAAAATATCACTCCTGCTCGTTCTTTTTCCATTGAGCTTGTAGACGCTCCTTCCATCGAGATAAACCCTTCTTGTTATCACAATCTCGTCCTCATCGAGAGGAAAGCCCCGATCCTCATTGTTGAAATAGAGAGAAACTTCCGCAAATTTCGCAGGTGCTTCCTTCTTGGTTCCCGCAAATATCAGATCGCTGATTTTCGTTGCCCGCATCGCCTTTGCGGAGAGCCCGCCAAGAACAAAGAGCATGGCATCTCCCACATTGCTTTTTCCACTCCCATTGGCTCCCACTATTGCAGTGAAGCCTTTGGAGAAGGGTATTGTTACTTTTCTGTTCCCATATGATTTGAAACCTTTCATTTCAAGCTTCTCTATGTACGGCATCCTCCACACCTAACCAGTAAATAAGGTAAAAGTATGTTATATACCTTATCCCGTAACACTCTTGGACAACATGAAGAGAATCGTAGGAATCTTCTGCAATATTATTGTTTTATAACTCTCTTCAAAAGTGGACTACCCCGTCCGTAAGGGTGGGGCTTCCTGCTTCATCAGGAAGACTTGCCCCGTGATGACTGCCCGATAAGGCACGAGGCGGGGTAGAGGTCTTCCCTCCACAGGCAGTCCGGGC
>QMUB01000101.1 GCA_003663695.1 Thermococci archaeon
TATATACAGAGGTGAATCCCACATAGATCTGACAATACGGGTCGAGGAGCTTCTGGAGCCTCTAGGATATAATCTTAGAGATGAAGTTTTCAACTGGATACAAACTCACGAGGAGGAGAACATACTGGATTCAGCATTAAAGACAGGCTTCCTGTCCCAATTCCGATTCGTAGCAAAAGGTGTATACGATGTGATTAGACTCATAGGAGAAGAAAACTTCACACTGGCATATGCTCCTGGGAGGAGGGGAACCGCTGAAGTTGCCAAAGAAGCCGTGGATAATTTCTTTGATGCCAACATCACTTTAGAGGAGTTTAAGGGGATAAACGATGGCAATTACATAGTTCTGACGGACTACAATGATGTCAACATAAGCGACTACAATCCTGATATAACCCTCAAAGTCAATGACTCGAATATCGTCCTAAATGAAAAAACATACGACAAGGGCAAAACTATAGTTCTGGTACCCGGAAAGTATGAAAAGGGGGTTATACTCTTTGTGCTGTATCCCGAGGATATAAAAAGTGCCGTTGAGACGTTCTTCAACTCCGGATTGATTAAATATCTCAAAGGAAAAGCCCTTGTAATCAAATTTGAGGATAAAAACAATGACGGTATTGCAAGCTTGGAGGAGCTCAGTGCCGAGGTGATGGGGTGATTAAATAGATGAGAGCTCTAATCATCGGAATAGGTCAGTGCGGAACCAAGATAGCTGATCTATTTGCACTTGTGGACTTTGAAACTCTGGCGATAAACACATCAAAGGGGGATCTGGAATATTTAAAGCATGTTCCCCACGAAAGGAGGATACTCGTTGGAGAGAGCCTCACAGGTGGAAAAGGTGTAAATGCAAATCCCATCCTCGGAAGGGAAGCAATGAAGCGCGATTTGCCAATGATAATGCGCAAGATAGACTCAATAGCCGGGAGAGAGGACATAGACATTTTCTTTTTGACCTTTGGATTTGGTGGGGGCACCGGTGCCGGCGGAACTCCTGTTCTCGCTGAGGCATTAAAGAACGAATATCCCGAGTCCCTCGTCGTCGCGATAGGGGCTCTTCCGTTAAAGGAGGAGGGCATAAGGCCGACCATCAACGCCGCCATAACCATAGACAAGCTCTCCAAAGTTGCTGATTCCATAATAGCGATAGACAACAACAAGCTCAGAGAAAGCGGTGATGATATTGGGAAAGCCTATGAAAGGATAAACTACACGATAGTAGAGCGCATCGCCTCTCTCCTTGCCCTGATAGATATTCCGGGGGAGCAGACGCTGGATGGGAGCGATCTTAAGTTCGTTCTCAAGGCCTTCGGAAGCTTCGCCACAGTGGGCTATGCAAAAGACGATGCCTCCCGGATCAAGAACCTCTCCCGTCTTATATTAAAATCCTTCGAGAGTGAAGGCCTTTACTTGGAGGCAAACATAGAATCAGCCCTCTACGGTTTGATTGCCATTCACGGCCCCCCTGAAGTTCTAAAGGCAAGTGACATTTTTGAGGCACTGAATTACCTGACGAATAAAATAAAGGGAAAGCAGATATTTAGGGGGTTCTACCCTGATCCAAGGGAGAGAGAGGTTGAGATTGTTACGCTTTTGAGCGGGATATATGAAAGCAAGAGCATAGAGGACATTGTAATAACTGCCAGGAAGTATGCCCAATCATTTATGATAGCCAAGGAGGAAGCGGAAGCCAAAAAGAAGGAACTTTTGGAGGGCTTGCCGGATTTCGATGATATATACCCGGGTGAGGTGAATGAGTAAAATCAGGGACTCAGTTGAAGTCGCTCTGGAGCTTGATGAGAAGGAGATATATGCCCACATAGCCCATGAAAGCGCCGAGGATATGCTGAGGATAATATCCTCCCTCGATGCAGAGAGGGCAAAGAATAGGGGAGAGATAATATACTATGAGGATGACTGGGACGACCTTATAAGAAAGAGAATTCAAAAGGGCAAGAGACATACCGCCTTTGACTTTTACAACCCAGCGCTCCTTGATATCTGGGAGAGCAGGGTAAACAGTATGAAGGATGTCAAAAACAAGATAAAGATGGGCACAGCCGCAGTCTTGGGAATAACCGGAATAAGCCTCGCAATCACATTCATATACCGGGAGGCATGGCTGCTGGTCGGTTTGAGCATTTTACCCTTAATCCTGGCACTTCAGGAGTATAAGAAGGAGTTTCTAGACTTCAGCTACTATCAGCTCTCCCAGTTCTTCATAGACGAGCTAAAGGAGCTGATTGCAAAGCACAATCTCGATAGAGAGAAATACGGCTTCAGAGTTTTCAACTACGATTATTTTGATGTCGATGTGAGGAAGGTCGGTATGAACACAATCGCATTTGTAACGGTGGATGGGGGACGTAGGGAAGACATTGAGAAGAGGGTTGGAAAAATAGTCGCAAGCATAAAGGATACCACAGGAAATAAGTAAAAAGTGTTAAATAGTTTTGGAGAGATAGATATTAGGAGAGTGAGAGGATGAGAAGAGGACAGGTGTCACTGGAATTCATGTTCGTGTTTGCAATATTCCTGACCCTGTTAGTCTACTCCGTTAACAACGTTACATTCACCCAGAACAGCCAGTCCGTTGAAACGCTTAGAGTTCAGGTGAGTCTTGAAGCCAAGAGCTTTGCAAATACCATTTCAAATACTGTTTCTCAGGTTTATGCCCAGGGCCCGGGTTCAAAGGCAACCACATACTTCATGTTTAAATACCTCAAAGATGAATCCTTCCTTAAAAAAGCGTACAATATGAGTGGAACCCCCCAGATCTTAATTGGATACCAGAACGGGACTTACGTTGGCATCCTCGACAGCTCCAACAAGAACATATATCAAAATGAAACGAATACCACGAAAAGGAATCTCTTCTGGAGCCGGGCATTGTATTCAAAAAACGTTACTTCATATTCTCCATCGGCATCGGGCACTTCCCTCCCGGGAATTCTCGTAAATGCGAATGCCCTCCCCACCACCCTCAAGATAGTTGTGGAATGGAATCCGGATAACACCGAAGCATGGAGCTTGGATACGAGCACGGGAGAGCTCCACATAAACATTAAACCGGGTGGGTGATATGAGAAAAGCTCAGGTAAGCCTTGATCTGCTTTTTGCAATCCTCCTGATACTCCTTACATTGGTTAATCTTACCTACCTCGCCACCAGTGAGACCGCCCACAGCGAGATGTTCAGCACAATAAGCGAGGTTAAAACTTTTTCAATAAGCCTCAGGGATCACATAACAAAGGTCTATGCGGTTGGAGAGGGCTTCAAGAAGAAGGAAGTTTTCCCCTTCAACCTTGAAAGTGGAGAGAGCATACGGATACACTTAAACAGCTCTTCAAACTCCATAATAATAAATGCCACCATAGATGGGAAGAGCTATACTATAACCCAGAGGTCAGATGTGCCGCTTAAAGATTCCAACGTCACATTAACAAACTCCAAGAGGGAATTCTGGGTAAGCACGGAGATAAGCGGGGGGATGCTTTATGTTAAAGTTGAACCGTAAAGGGCAGACCGCTATAGAGACACTCTTTATACTCGCCATAATAATGACAGGGATAGCTATGGTTCTCTCCAGCTATCTCAATGAGAATAGAGATGTTTCGGTGGTTACATATATCAGAGCCTCGGCATCCCACGCATGTGATTACCTAAACATGGGCGTGCAAACGAGCGAAAGTCCCTACTCCCTTTTAAACAATGATCTAGCATCCCTAAATGGGACAAATTATCAGTTCAGGGTTATGAGTATTGGACTAAATGAAACCTCAACAGCTATGAATATCTCTGTGAGTATAAGCACCCCCTTTGTATTGAACACCTCAATGGTGTCTTCACTCGAAAACTCAATAAAATTATTCATAGTTGAGGATGTCTCCCGGAACACGAACATGGGAAAAAATGGAACCAATCTGGTCTATTCCGGTAAAATCGTGAGGTTGAATGTGAGCGTGGTGAAAGGATGAGGAGGAAAGGTCAGTTCCTGTCGCTGGATGCCCTGCTTTCACTCGTGCTGGTCATCATGGTGATCGGGGTAGTGATTAACACAAATGACATGATAAAGGCGGAAGTCTCCAGCATGATAGGATGGTACGATAGGGCTAACATAGCAGATAACATGCTAGATGTTTTGACCAAGAGCCCGGGCTATCCCGAGAACTGGGAGGATAATTCCTCAAGTGTGAGAAGCGTGGGGTTGAGGAGCGAGAACTATTCCTATGCCCTGAGTTATGAGAAAATCACAGCTTTAAATGCTTCAATTAGCATGGCTAATGTGAGGAACAGCCTTGTGAACTTCAGCAGATGGAAGGACTTCCAGATGGAGTTCTATCTCCTCACGAAGAACGTCAGCGTTGGTGGAAGCTTCCCGGGGAAAATATACATAGACCTGAGTGAGAGCAGAAACAGGAACATCCAAATTGGAGAAGGAAGCACCGGAAATAATCCCTTCCCTGCGACTAACGTCACTTTAAATGGAGACTCTCTCACCCAGCGCCCTCAGCCTTACAATCTGAACCCGGGAGATGTTCTCACGTTCATAAATCTAGCAGACATCACGGTGCACGACACAGTAAACCACGAAGACTACCCAATTCCAGCCAACTCCTATATCGAAGTCCATGTAATTGATAGGGGATCTAATTTCCAGGCACAATGGAATAGCGGCGAACTCCACATAACCGGCCAGGGACAGGTTAGGATAATCATCCAGGGAAACACTGCAGGAAGCCTGTCCCTCACCTCCAACGTTATCTACCCAACCAACCTCACCATCCCAACCTACAGCTTCGCCCTCATTAACGGAAGCCCAGTTACAAGCAATTCCATCATAAACTCCTCAAAAGCCCGCTCTCCATGGATAGAACATGAAAAGAGAGGTTTTGTTGTTTCAAGCCTCCTCTACAGCAATCCAACTATAATCTCCCAAAATGAGACAAAAGTCCTCCTCGAAGGAAAGCTCAAAGAGAACGTGCCTGAATATGCGTACTTGGAGATCGATGTTCCATCAGATGAAGCCGGCGACATTACGCTCGTAGTGCTGGATGGAGGTACAATTAAAGGAGTCCTAATCGAAAAAAACGCCTCCAACTCCAACGTTATGGGTGAGATAGCCTGGAGAGATGGAAACAGGACTTATGCAAAGTTCTATGAGGGAAACACCTCATCGGTTAGAATACCGTGGAAGGATATCTTTGGCAGATTCAACACAGAGAACGGAGCAAAACCTGTTGAGCTCTGGATTTATGAGAACAGCTTTAGTGGAAACGTGGTTTTGAGGGATTTGGATAATCTGGGGATGCTGCTTGAACCGAAGTTCGAGCCGATTTTAATAAAACTGTGGGTGTGGGATGACAGATGAGAAGGAGAGGATTCATATTCACTCTAGATGCCATGCTCTCGTTGCTCTTAGTTATGATATTTGTGACAAGCA
>QMUB01000102.1 GCA_003663695.1 Thermococci archaeon
AAAAGCTGTTAAAAACATACACCATGCCAAAGATAAAATTTGGGAGCTCACAGTGTACTCCGCAAGCCGGTGATCTAAATGAGGCAAGAAAAAAAGATTCGCGTTCTGGTTGGGGGAGTTTTTGATATACTGCACGTGGGGCACATCCATTTTCTCACCCAAGCAAAAAAGCTTGGAGATGAATTAGTCGTCATAGTCGCCCATGATGAGACTGTTAGGAGGAGAAAAGGAAGAGAGCCCATAAACTCCATGTACGAGCGTGCGGAGGTGTTGAAAGCTCTGAAGCCAGTAGATGATGTTATAATAGGAGAACCTGGTGCTCTGAGCTTTGAACTTGTTAAAAAGCTAGAACCAGACATAATTGCCCTCGGACCTGACCAGGACTTTGATGTTTTAAAGCTCAAAGAAGGGTTGAAAAAGCATGGGATCAATGCAGAGGTTATTAGGATCCCCTACGTGTATAAAAAGGATATAGCAAAGACTTCAAAAATAATAAAAAGGATAATAGAGTACTTCTGCGAGTAAAAATTAAAAAATAAAAAACAATTCAAGCCGGGCTGAGTTTACCCCTTATTTGAACAGGGCTGATTTTAGCGCTTATTTAAACAAACATGAGATTTAAAGCGTAAACTTTTCCAGATATTCTCTCAGATACTTCTCATCTTCTCTCCCCACGACACTCATTAATTCTCCGAACTTCCTCTCTCCCATGGCTTTTTTGAGGTAGTAGTAGAGGTTCACAGCATCTTCGACAATAACACTCTGTCTCCTCCCTTCATGGGCATAGAGCTCAATGAGCTTTAGATTCATGTCCTGGCTTACAAAGAGGGTTTTCTGCTTTTTTACTTTCTTTAAATCCTTTTTCTTCCCTTCTTTCTCAATTTTAGCGGGCTGGGTTAGTTCATCAATTGATCCTGAAAATAACTTGGGGATTTTACCTTCTCTCGGCAATTCCAATCACCTCATTGGCAAGTTTTAAAAATGCCTTTGCAGCCCTTCCATCACCCTCGAATTCGAATATGCTCAGACCCTGTGATTGCGCCTTTTCCAATGCTATTGACTGTGGAATGGTGGTTAAAAGGGGAACGTTTGGGTACGTCTCCTTGAGCTCCTTTAAGCGTGTTTTTGGAACTTTGGTCTGCCTCGTAAATTTGTTGGGCACTATACCCATAAGAGACAGATGTTCATTCGTTTCTTCTTTTATCATCCTCATCAGATTGAACATAAGCTGCATTCCTATTACTCCAAAGTAACTGAGCTCCAAAGGTATTAGAACGTAATCGGACGTAGTCAGGGAATTCACCAAAAATATCCCCATACTGGGAGGATTGTCAATCAGGACGTAATCATAGTCGGGTAAAACGGGCTTTAAAGCCTTCTCCAAACGTCTTTCCCTATTATACGAATTTATAATCTCTATCTCCTTCTGCGAGAGGTTTAAATGAGAAGGAACCAGATGAAGATTTTCGCTAATCTCGATTATGGAATCTCCAACTTCACTTTCTTTAGTCAAGAGCGTTCCTACGTTGTTGCTCTCGTATTTAAGAACATCAAGTCCGATAAGCCCGAAGGTTAGGTTAAACTGGGGATCAACATCTACCATAAGAACCTTCTTTCCCCTGTTTGCCAGAGCGTGTCCGAGGTTCAGGGTTAGAGTGGTTTTCCCCACTCCTCCTTTCTGATTGGCTATACTAATTACCGTAGCCATGGTGTCCACCGAAAGAATTATGGGAAGAAATTAAAGCTCCGGTATGTTATCCAAGCGGAAGCTTCTTCTGGTCGGGTATAAAGGCTTCATTTCATCATCATAGAAGTCTCTGTTGAATTCAAGATCCCTGTCGATATATTCCTGCCTTGTATATCTCATCTCCAGCTTCTGATCAGGTATCTCCCTTTTCTCATCCTGAAGTGCCTCAGCACTCCCGTATATGTAGGGAGATCTAATCCCTGTCATTATCACCATTACCCTAACGTATCCTTCCAGCTCATCGTCTATTCTAGCACCCCATATTATTTCACTCCTAGAACCCAGCCTCTTGTTGACCTCTTCCATAGCCTTGTTTATCTCCTCGAGCTTAACATCGGGTCCCATGGTGAAGTGCACCAGAGCAGCCTTCCCCCCATCGTATTCAACATCAAGCATTTTGTTGTTAAGGGCATCTAAAACGGCATCTACCGCCCTGTTCTTGGAATTTGACTCACCTATCCCGATTAAAGCTGTTCCACCCTTCTTCATGACAGTATAGACATCCGCATAGTCAATGTTAACCATTGAGTCTTGGTTTATTGTCTCGCTCAATCCCTTAACCATCCTGGCTATTACCTCATCCGCAACCCTAAAGGCTTGGGTGATGGGTAAATTGGGAACCAAATCTAGGAGCTTGTTATTATCAACAACAATCACGGTGTCTGCATACTTCATGAGTTCTTTAACACCGGCTCTCGCTTTATCCAGCTTTATCTGTCCCTCCATCTTGAAGGGGAATGTCACCACTCCCACCACGAGAGGTTCTTGGAGCCTTCCACTGTTCTTTGCAACCTCCTTTGTTACCCTGGCAACCACAGGAGCTGCACCCGTGCCTGTTCCTCCTCCCATTCCTGCGGTTATAAATACCAAATCCGCCTCTTTAACAGCATCGGCAATATCTTGGGCACTCGCCTCGACGGCTCTATAAGCCACCATAGGGCTTCCGCCGGCACCTTTTCCATAGGTTATATTTGGTCCCAAAAGTATCTTTTTCTCAGCCTTTGTCCTCTGGAGCTGTTGAGAATCGGTGTTCATGGCAATTAATTCAGCCCCGTTAACTCCTATATCGTAGAGCCTCGTTATCGTGTTGTTACCGCTTCCACCAACACCGATTACCTTTATATTAACTGGGCTCCGGTTTCTGCTCCTTCCTCTCTCCTCTTCATCATCAAATATATTAAGCCCGGCTTGTTCTAAAAGCTTAAAAACCATCCCTTTTACCCCCTAACATTATTAATCAGCTATATACGCGGGTTTTTCTTCCTCTGAAATCTCTGTTTGATAGAGCTCCTTCTTTATCAATTCCCTGATCGCTGTCCTTATGGCTTCACTCCGATTGGGATAAACACCCCTCTTAACGAGGGTATCAATGGCATTAATGAGACTTTGAGGCAGTTGAACGCTGATTATCTTCATATTCCTAGCCATATTTGTATCACCTAGCAGTTGCTAATACACTAATAATCATTATGTAGTTAAATACTTTTTTATTCTTGTTAATATCAGCATAATATCAATTTCAAAAAATTTTAAAAAATTTGGCTCATAAACAAAAATTCTTTAAAAGTACCCAAATGTGTGGAGTAAAAAGGTTATAACCCCAAAATTTTAAAATAACATGGGGGTCTTGGGATGAAGCTTATAAAATGGGATAGGTATGAAATTGCCATTGAAAAAGTGAAGTTGAAAGATCCATCCGGGATTTTCACCAAAATCCAAAAAGATATGCAGATAGTCAGTGTGAAATGCTGGGAACAGCTGGCTTTTGCCACAATATCTTCTTTAAAGGCATTTGAAAGGAATACAAATAAAGCCAGAACCATCACGGGAGAAATTTTGCTCAGACTTGCAGGAACCCTCCAGATTCATGAAGCGATAAGCAAAGTTGGCGCAAAAAAAGGGGAAAATTTCATGGTGGCTTTTGGAGAGGATGCAGCCAGAAATCTTGAATCGTTTATAGAAGAAAATAATCTCCAGAAGATTCCCTTCAAAGACTGTGATGTCGAAAAAGTTAAGGAGTTAATAGAACTCGCTGCTTTGGTGGATGTTCTATAAACCGCTTTTTCGTTCTAATTTTATTTGATGGCTCTTACTTTTTGCGAAAATTTTCCAAAAATGCCCCCCAATCCAAAAAAAGACTTTTCGATAGATTTATAAGAGTAAAATATGACCCCAAAAATGCGTGAGGTGGTGTTCATGCGATATAAGACCCATAAGTATTTCATAGCAGGTCGTATAAACCTGATACAGCGTTCTAAAATTAGGGAGCTCTTTGAAAGGGCAAGAAAGATGGAGAACGTGATTTCCCTAGGTATAGGGGAACCTGACTTTGATACTCCCGAGAACATTAAGGAAGCCGCAAAGAGGGCACTGGATGAGGGCTGGACTCACTACACTCCAAATGCGGGCATTTCCGAATTTAGGGAAGCCATTGCGGAGTACTACAGGCATACCTATGGCATGGATGTTCCGATGGAGAATGTCATTGTAACCGCCGGAGCTTATGAAGCTACATACTTATCCTTTGAAACCCTTCTGGAGAACGGCGATGAAGTCATAATACCCGATCCCGCTTTCGTGTGTTATGTTGAGGATGCAAAGATGGCTGAAGCTAAAAGCGTAAGACTCCCATTGAGAGAGGATAACCACTTTCAACCAGACCCGGATGAACTACTGGATCTCATTACAAAGAGAACCCGCATGATAGTGATAAACTATCCAAACAACCCCACTGGGGCAACTCTCGATGAAGAGATTGCAAAGGCTGTAGCCGACATTGCCCAGGACTACAACATCTACATCCTGAGCGACGAACCTTATGAGCATTTTATCTATGGAGATGCAAAGCATTATCCCATGCTTAAATACGCTCCAGACAACACAATTCTTGCCAACAGCTTCTCCAAGACATTTGCAATGACGGGATGGCGTTTAGGATTCACAATAGCTCCAGAACAGATAATCAAGGACATGATAAAGCTTCACGCTTACGTCATAGGGAATGTTGCATCTTTCGTTCAGATAGCGGGTATAGAAGCCCTGAGAAGTGAAGAAAGCTGGAAAGCTGTTAGGAGGATGAGAGAGACTTACAATGAGAGGAGAAAGATCGTCCTTGATTACATTCAGAAGATGCCGTACATAAGTGCATTAGAACCAAAGGGAGCATTCTACGTCTTTGCAAACATAAAAGAAACGGGGATGAAGAGCGAAGAGTTCGCAGAATGGCTCCTAAACAAAGCGGGAGTTGTCGTAATTCCGGGAACAGCCTTTGGAAAGCACGGCGAGGGTTACATAAGGATAAGCTATGCAACAACAAAAGAAAAACTTATAGAAGCACTGGAGAGAATTAAAAAGGCTCTAGAAGAGCTCTGATCTTGGAGGGTTCACATGGAGGAAGTCATATACGTCTTTATTGCAATTTTTTTGGCAGAGCTTGGAGATAAGACCCAGCTTGCCACAATGGCATTTGCAGCCAAATATGGATGGGCTAAGGCATTTATAGGGGCAATTCTGGGTCTCGCTCTCGTCAATCTCCTCGGAGCCTTTATAGGAGATAAAATAGGAGACGCCCTTCCTCTGGAAATAATCCACAAAGGAGCAGGAGTTTTGTTCATCGTGTTTGGTGTGCTGATGATTTTGGGAAAACTTTAAGGAG
>QMUB01000103.1 GCA_003663695.1 Thermococci archaeon
ATGCATAGAGTACGTGAGGGAGCATCTCTACAATTGCAACTTCTTTATCCAGCTTTCTAAGTTCATCTGCAAATTCAATCCCTATAAATCCTCCACCGATTATTACAATTTTTTCACTTTCTTCAATCCTCTCTTGAAGATTTTTCAAGTATTCAGCATCTTTGTATATATAGAAGACATTTTTCAAATTTATGCCTTTAATGGGCGGTTTTAATGGCGTTGACCCTGTAGCGAGAACGAGCTTTTCAAAGGCAATTTTTCCATGCATCTTGCTTTCTGCCATTTTTTCTTTTAGGTCAATGTCAAGTATTTCATCAACCAGTATATCTATCCCATTCTTTGTTAGGATATCATCTGAAATACGATCTTTCTCCACGCTTCTCAATGTCCCAAATATGTAGGGTATGCCGCAAGGAACGAGAACTGTTTTCTCTTTTCTTACAACGATAATGTCCTTATCGGGATAATTTTGTTTTGCCGTCAAAGCGGTAACTATACCCGCAGCGCCACCTCCAATTATAAGAACATCTGTCTTTATCATCACCATCACCCCTTTTTAATAAAAAGGACAAATTGAGCCTTTTCACCCCATCTGAATGGCTTTACCTCTAAGCTCTCCACGCTCGAAACGGTATGGGTCATAGAACCAGAGTGGTTTTTTAGTTTTTCCATTTACGATTAGCTCTGCCATCATCTCCCCAACTACCGGGGCAAGCATGAATCCATGCCCACTGAAGCCTGCTGCAATGTAATACTCGTTTATTTCATTAATCTTACCAATGGCCGCATTTCCATCGGGAGTTTCCGCATAGTAACCTCCCCAAATCCTTATAACATTAACATATTTTAGGGAGGGGATTATTTGCGTAAAGCGATAGCTTACTCCACGGAGGAATTCGTATGTTGGAGTAATGTCATACGTGGGGCCGTATTTGAGTCCATATCCACCTATTATTCCTCCTTGCTCTGCCTCTTGGGTTAGATAAACTCCATCGTGTTTGAAGGATATTACCATGGGTTCAATCTGACCGGGTTTTATTGGCTCGGTCTTCACACTCTGATGTTTATAGGGTTCAATTGGTATGTCTATACCGAGTTTAGCATTGAGGAGCTTTGCCCAGGCATTTGCTGCATTGATAACTCTTCTTGTTTTGATCTCCCCTTTGTCTGTGATGACGCTCTTGATTTCACTATTTTCAACTTTTATATCCTCCGCTTTGGTGTACTCATAAATCTCAACACCAAGCTTTTTTGCTGCATTGGCGTAAGCGAAAACGGCTTTGAATGGATTAGCCTTTCCATCCGTGTGATTCCAGGCAGCTCCTATAATACCCTCTGTATTCAGTGGAGGAACGAGCTCTTTAGCATCCTCGGGACTTATGATTCTTGAAGGTACACCAAACTTGTTTTGCAGTGCCACGTTCTTTTTAAAGCTCTCTAACTCTTCCTCATCATAGAGAAGGAAGAGATACCCTGTTTGGCGGAATTCTACATCCATTCCAAGTTCCTCTTTAAGTCCGCTCCACAGCTCTACGGAACGCTTCATCATTTGAATGTTTGCTTCATCACCAAACTGCTGTCTTATCCCACTGCCGCATCTAAATGTTGACCCATTACCTAAATATCCTTTTTCAAGGACAACAATATCTTCCTCTCCCATCTTTGCTAAATTGTAAGCTATGGCAAGTCCTATGATTCCACCACCAATTATTACGGTCTTAGCCTCACTCTTCATTGTTCATCGCCCCCGCTAAAACCCCCATAGGGACAGGTCTTGTAGGAACTCTCGTAGCTGGAACAGGTATTTCTTCGATCTTTTTTCCTGTTTTTCTAGCTATAATCCGCATTACAAGAGGAATGCATGTTCTTCCCTGGCAGGGACCCATTCCAATCCTTGTAAGCCTTTTTATCTCTTCGATGTCAGTGATGCCTTGATCTATTAGATCCTCTATCTCTTTCTGGGTTACATCATTACAGCGGCAGATTATTATGTCTTTTTCACTCATTCTCTCACCACCTTCACTGCTCTGACATCCCATGCAAGCTCTATGGGCATTTCAACGGTTATTATAGGTGTATCCCCCTTGCTCTTTTCTCTCGGAACTACTGTGATAACTTTGCCTTTCCCAACTTCTTCACCGACTCTGTTTAAGAGCACTACTTCCTCACCCACAGAGGGTATAGGAAGAAGCTCATGGGGCATTGTAACTCTTGCCTTATTTCCCTTATAATACACCATGAAGAATGCCAAGCCGGGGCAGATTTGGACGCACAGAGAACAGCCAATGCACTTGTCATAATTAACCCTTGGAATGTCATTTACATTTTCCATGATAACAGCATCTGTCGGGCATATTTCCCTGCAGGGCGCACATGGTATTTCTTGCGGACATTCCGGGATAGCTACAGGCTTTTTTCTTAATCTCTCTTCACTTGGAAGTTCAATTATCTTCTTGAGCTCTTCTATCTCTATGTAGCCCTTTCTGAGGTATTCAGGGATTTCACTCATTTATCTCACCCACCATAACCTTCTTTATACCCTCTAAAACATGCTTTCCAAAGGGACCGCTTCTGAATTCAGTTAATTCTTTCTGGGTTTTCTCTATTTCTTTTAACCAAGATATGTTTGATTTGCCCGAATATAATGCCGCAGAAATTCCGGCTATTTTACCTTCTAGCATTGCTGTGGTGGCTTCTTCAATGCCTGCGGCATCCCCTGCCACGAAAATGCCTTTAATGGTAGTTTCCATGCGTGCATCTCTTCTAACTACGTGACCACTTAATTCTCTGATGTAAGCTATTTGACATCCAGCTTGGTGCAAAAGTTCTATGCTGGGTCTTAGACCTACTGCCAGTGCAATCACATCCACATCAAAAACTTTCTCGGTTCCGGGGATTGGTTTCCAATTTTCATCCAATTGTGCAACGATAGCCCTTTCGACCTTTTCTTTCCCCTCTGCCCTTAATATTGTGTGCCTTGTGAGGATGGGTATCCCCAAGCGTCTAACCTTCGCTGCATGTACAAAATATCCTCCAACCTTGGGCATTGCCTCGATAATAGCTTTAACTTCGACACCTGCCTGAAGGAGTTGGTAAGCTAAAATTAACCCAACATTCCCTGCTCCCACTATAAGCACTCTATCGGCGGGTTTCACTCCGTAGGTGTTCATGAGGGTTTGTATTGCTCCTGCTCCGTAGATACCGGGGAGGTCATTATTCTCAAAAGGAATCATTTTTTCCATAGCACCCGTAGCCACGACTATAGCCTTTCCCCAAAATTCAACTAATTCCTTATTCTTTCTAATCGCCACAACTAATTTTCTATCATTTTCTTGGAAGATCCCGATAGCTGAAGTTTCGGTATAAAGCTCAATATTCTCGTTTTTTTCAGCTTGTTCTATTAATATCTCGGCGATTTTAACCCCCCTGACTCCTGCAAACTGTTCTCTTTTTCCAAAGAATTTATGGGTTTGTTTTACAAGCTGTCCTCCAAGCATTGGATTTTCGTCTATTAAAACAACTTTAGCACCTGCTTTTGCAGCATTAATTGCCGCCATTAGTCCAGCAGGGCCTCCCCCAATTATCACTACGTCTCCTTCAACTTTAATGGCATCTTTCCATTGAGGTGGTTTAACAGTTTTTGGAATTTCTTCCTTTCCTTGTTGCCTTTCTATCCTCATACCATCTTCAACTAATGTAATGCAAGAGCGCACATTTGGAATTCCATTCACTTTAACTAGACATGATGAGCATTTTCCAATTGCGCAGAAGAGACCTCTTGGCCTGTGTTTTTCTCCGCTGTAGCTGAGCACTCTAATTCCGGCTGCATGAAGAGCCATTGCTATTGTTTCGCCTTCATAAGCATCTAAGGGTTGCCCTTCAAAATAAATTTTTATCTTTTTACCCCTTCTTTTTTGGAAGTTTAGAATGGGATGTTCATTCAAGCGCATAATATTTCACCCATGTAAATTTTCATGCTTATACTCCGGAGCATAATTTATATGCCCTTCTTCGGATAAAACTTGCATTTCATAAAGATGCTTTTGAATAAAGAGATAAAAAACGAAAAAATTCAAGCCAAACTCTTGGCTTTAACAAACTCGGCAACGTTTTCAAACTGGCTCTTTGCCCTTGTTTCCATGATAGTCTTTCCGCTGCTCTGTATTGGGACCTTCTTAAAGATATTCTCGTGTGTTTTGACTATCTCTTCAGGTGGCTTTGTGAGCAGGCTGACGATTATGATGACGAATAAAGTCACGAAGAAGTTGATGAAAAACACTGGAATATCCTGGAACCATCCTCCTATAGTTCCAAAGATTCCTGGAGCATCCTTTGTGAATGCCCATCCATAAATCTTAGCCTCTAAGAGTACCTCTGAGAGTAATCCATATGCCATTCCTACTATTCCACCTTCCTTTGTTACGCGTTTCCACCAGAGGCTCAGCGTAAGTATGGGACCAAATCCTACTGCAAGTCCACCCCAAGCGGTTGCGACCATTTGGTAGACTACCTTGCTTCCGGTGAGAGCACTGTAGAGGGCAAAGATTGCTACACCAAGAACGACCAATCTACCGATGTTAACCATTTGCTTCTTTCCGAGCTCTTTTCCTAGAACTTTGTGATAGACGTCTCTTGTTATTGCGGAGGAAGCTACAAGAAGCTGCGAGTCTGCGGTACTCATGACGGCCGAAATTATACCGGCTATAACAAATCCTGCAATCCATGAGGGCATCAATTCCACAGCCATTGCAGGGATAACTCTCTCGGGGTCGCTGACCGTTAATATTCCCGCTTTAGCCATTGCAAAGCCAAGGAATCCGGCGAAGAAAGCACCCCATAAGACTATTATTGTCCAAGTACCGCTTATAAAGATTCCGGGCCTTCTAAGCTTTCTTGGATCCTCAACACTCATGTACCTAGTAACTATGTGCGGCTGCCCTAAATAACCTACAATCCAGGATGCGTATCCTATAGCAAATATCAAAGCCGCTATTCCAGCCGCTCCTCCAAAGGGATGTAGATGGCTTGGCTCGACTTGGCTCATTATTTCGGTTGCTCTCCCTAACCCTCCAATTTTTGAGAGTGCCAGCAGCGGCATTATGATCAAAGTCAGGAGCATAAAGCCTGCCTGCACGACATCCGTCCAAACGACGGCAAAGAACCCTCCTGTAATAACGTAGGCTGTCAATATGATGACTGTTATAAATATTCCTGTATTGACCCTTATCCCAAAGCCTTCCGCAAATGTTTTCCCACCGGCTGCGAACTGAGCTGCCACGTATGCACTCATGAATATAAGTATAATCAATGCTCCTAGGATTCTTATAAGCTTTGTATCGTCCTTGAGTCTTGCTTC
>QMUB01000104.1 GCA_003663695.1 Thermococci archaeon
CATTTCTATGAGCAAGATTATTGTGGTCAACCCAGCGAAGTATATAGAGAGCATTAGAAGCAGTACAATCTCGGAAGCCCCTTCCACTCCCCCCATCCTGAGTACGAGGGGTATTGTATAAACGGCACGTATCGAATCCCGAACCGGAGCTGTTGCATTGGTGGTGTATTTTAAAAGAGCATTAAATGGTTTATAAAGATTTAATGATTTCTCGGGTGCTTCTGACAGATTTGTAAAACTTGCTCTATAGCTTTGATGTGCAAAACCAAGGGAGTAAGCAACTGCAAGAGCTGCAGCAAAGCTCAATAGAATCTGGAGTATAACAACGCCCACTATTATTTTTTTGGTGTTAAGCTCCTCTGGCATGAAGCTTCCCAATATGTAGTAGAAGCCGACGCCCATACCAAGGCTTGTGAATGTAATCAGGAGAATCTGGAGAATGCTGGAAAAGGTTATAGGATGATTAAAGGACTTTAGAGATTCTACGGTGGATTTTAGATATATAATAGAAGATTCATTTGTTATTTGAGCGGCGGCTTCGTTCCTAATGAAAATGACTGCAGCTAGGAAGAAGATTATGAAGAGAACTGAAACTATGGAAATGAATTCCAGTGTCTTTCCTTTAGCCATCAAAAGCAGAAGTGCTGAAATCAAGAGTGTTAATATCCCAAAGAGTATTATATACTCCCTCGCCAGATTTAAAGCTTCAACAAGTGCCATGCTTGAATAATAAGCGGTTACGGTTAGAACCACAGTTAAAAATAGTATAAGGGTGAGGGCAACGCCTGGAGTTCTCGATGACTTTACAAAAAACTCATACATTCTGTATTTTGTCCTTTTTGTGCTCTCCATCTCAAGAACTATGAGCACCAGTGCGAGGGATATCAGGACAAGGGATATCAAAAGCCCTTTTAAACCTAAGGTGATTAGATATTTTGGCATCAGTATAAAGTTCCATATACCCACCATATAAGCCACAATCAGAAAAACCATGAATATATTAAGCCTCCTCATTTTTAGCCCTCCTTATTCTTGTGTTAAAAATTGGTTAAAAGCAATATAAAAGAGTATCGTCACGGTTTCACATGCTGTTGGGAAAGAATACTTTTGATAATGCCATAAAAGAGGATAAAACCACGCCCGTCAAGCTTATCCTAACAGTATGCGGCTTCAAAAAATAGAAAAATTTTCATAGTTCACAAGGACTTCATTGAGAACTGCCCAAGCCGTGAGACTACCTTTGTATATGCTGATCTTCCTTCCCACAGGGAGATTTCTAAAGTCTCCATGAGGAAAGCCTCCTATAACAACAACAGGGGTTTTAAAACCAGATAAGATTCTCCCAAGCTCCATAGGTTTTATTAGCTCTCCCCCCTCATGCATTATAAAGACTTCATCAGGATGAATTTCATGTATCAGCTCTTCTAAACTTTTCTTCTCAAGCTTCAAAAGCTCAATTCCCCCTGGAACTCTCTTCCTCTCAAATAAATCCTCCATCAAACCTATGAATCTGTTGTAGTTCTTTGGGATCCTGGTCTCGGGCTTGACATAAATCACCTCATCATTTCTCGTATGAATATAAACCCTCAGCTTCCCCTCCTTATTGAGAGGGCTTTCAAGAGCGTTTATAAGGCAAAAATGAACTATGTCCGGTCTTCCTCTCCTTTCACCATTCTCAAGCCTTCTGAGTGCCTTATAATGATATGTGGCATCCAGAATGAGCTTCTCCGGTTTCTTTCGCCTTTTTCTTGCATGGCTCAAAATTGTGGGATGATTGGAAATCTCCCTCGGTACAAGCTCAAGTTCGCTCTCTGCTATGACAATGTGAAGCATCCCTACACCTCTTTAACTATACGCCTGCTTTCTTCAAGTTTAATCCCTCTCTTCTTTAGTTCCCCAATAACAAACTCAAAAGCATCTTTTCTCATCCCTATAAGCTCAGGAGGTACGATTCCAACTGTACATTCCTTTTCAGCTGCAAGGCGTGCAATGGCTGCGGCTGTAAAGCCCGTTACTCTAGCCATGGAAGAGAATTCCTTGGCTTCATCGTACATCATATATTCAATCTCCTCCAAGCTCCCCTCTCTCTTTCCCCGACCGTAAACCTGCATTATGGAGAAATCTTTGCTTTCATACGTCATGAGGGGGGCTATGACCTTGAGTGTGAAATCTATGTTCTCCTCCTTGAAAAATCCAAGTTCTCTGAGCAATTTCATCTTTTCAAGATGCCCCTTCCAGCGAAGGGTTCTCTCCTCAAGCGTGCCCGCTTTTATGCTCCTTAAGGCTGTCCTGAGTCCATCGCTCGGAAACTCTTCAAATTCAAAGTGATCCAACACTACCTCTCCAATTTCTTCGAGAGGATCAACCTCAACCAGCTTTCCATTCCTTATAAGACGAGCTTTCCTTGTGTACTCTTCAATCAAATCATATGGAGACCAGGTGATCTTATAATAAAGAGGAGGTTTTGGCTCCTTGGGAAGTCCTCCCACCCGTATTATGCCCTCTTCGAGCCTATCCAGCTCCTGATATATCCTCCCCAGCAGAATATGGCTCAATCCGGGAGCAAATCCTGCATCGACAACTATACTTATCCCAGCTTCTTCAGCCTCTTTGCTCAACTGCCAGGGATCTTCAGGCATAAATGAGACGTCCACCATGTCTCTCCTAGCTTTTATTGCCGCTTTTAGCGTCATAAATCCAAATCTCCCCGGCAAAGCACCAACTATAAGATCAAATTTCTCCATAACCTGAAGAAGTTCGTCAAAATTGGAAGCATCAATTTTCAGGGAATTTGCGAACTTCTCAATCTCCGCAAGCTTCTCCCTGCTGTTATCTCCAACCCACACCTCAAAATCGCTGCTAAGGTCATATGCAATTGCCCTTCCAACGTTTCCAGCGCCTAACACAAGTATCCTCATGTTCTCACCCACAGGATTTAGCATAAATGTATATAAATCCCTTTCGAAGAGGAGGAAATATGATATCCCTTAACATTTCAAGATTCTTCAGAAGGGGAAAAAGACTGGATGAAATTGCGGAGAGCAGAGAAATAAAGATAATGCACATAAGCGACACACCGGATAACATATACCCCTTTCTCCTGAATATAATCGAGAGGACAAAACCTAACTATATAATTCACACCGGGGATCTTGTGGACAATATCAAGCTCGAGAGAAAGCCGGAGCTTAGGGATAGATACAGAAAATCCCTCAAGAGCATTTTACACATACTCGAGAATTCGGGCGCTCAGGTGTATATAGTCCCCGGAAATGAGGACGATGAAAATATTTTGAAAGAAGTTGCGAAAAATAGTAAAATTCTGTTTCCAGGAAGCATTTTAGAAATAGAAGGGCTTAAATTGGCATTGGGTCATGAGTTTAGAGATGTTATAAAGATTGATGCTGATTTAAAATTATACGGGCATAATTTTAAGGTTATACTTAAAGGTCTGAATGGGGTTTTAAATGTAAACTTCATTCTCCTCCCAAGCAGGAAAATTGTAAAGATTAAATACCCCGATGGCACAAATTTTGAAAGGGGATACAAAATGATGAGGGGATTATGATGAGGTTGCTTCGCTATGGCCCCTCTCTCGTCTTCCTGAGAACCTCAAATGTTGAAGATGGGGAGGAGTTTCTGAGCAATGTATTTGGAATTCAAAAGCTTTCGGTGGATGATGCATGGAATCAGAGTAACGAGCTTCAAACACTAGCTTTTGTAACCCCTGTGGAGGAATGGAAAACAATTCTTAACTTAAAGAGAGGGACATTTTTAGTAAAAATGAGATGTGACAGCTTCCTAAAGGAGCTTTTAAACTCAAAGGCTCCTTTTGATAGAGTAAATCTGGGCCCTCACATAATAATCCTCAGGATTCCAGGTGACATCGAAAAGGCATTTAGTTTTATAAAAAAGAGATATAACGCTTTTGAAACCAGCTTTGCAAGAGGGGTTAACGAAGGAGAAGAAAGAGATACGCTTCTTCTGGTTACGGATAAGAAGATCAACGCTCCTTTAAACCTGAGGGAGCTTAAGGGAAGCTTCATAATAAATGAGGATTTTATCCACGTTTACAGAACCTTGAGGCTGGATCTACCGGTGTTGATGTATAAAACACTTCCCGAGGGTTGGAAAGAAATCACAATTAGGATCTACGATACGAACAAGCGATATGAAGAAAACATAGAGCGCCTTTTGCTCGTTCTGGAGGATCTGGACTTGGGGTTCGTGGTTAGCGAAGGGTGGGATTGGGATTATCCGAGACCATTCATGAGGATAAGGGTTTACAAAGTCAAACTAATAACTTGGGAGGATCCATTGAGAATTAAGTTCCTGCTGAAAGGGCTTGAGTACCGGGGGTACAATCGCTTTGCGGACATAGATGTCTTCTCCGAAGGAAAGAAGATATCATGGACCTCCATCTCAAGGGAGTATAACTCAAAATTTGAGCTCTCAAAGGCTGCACGGGAAGAACTTGAGAGCTTCTTAAGTGAGGATGCCCGGAAAAAGCTACATGCAATAGAGGCTAAACTTTTAGAGAAGCAAGCTCCTCAAGATGAACTCTGAATTCCTTCCCGTACTCTTCAGGCTTTGGAGATTTCTTTATTTTTGCAATCATAACTCCTTTTTCATGCTTGATCTCTATTACACGAGTGGACGCCTCTTCCATGTGTGCCAAAAAGCTCGAGAGTGCTAGTTCGCGGTTAACAAAGTAAACTGCAATTCGGTTCCCATGTCCAAGAAAGCTCTCGATAACGTTCCCGAGATATAGAGGAAATATTGATGCATCCACCTGATCAAGATTCACAAGCTTTTCGACACCGAGGAGAAAGGTTATGGTGAAGTCATTTTTTTCATAGTATTCCCTCAAAGCTTTTAGAAATGACGTCATATATACATGAGGATCTTCATAGACCTCAAATTTCTTGATCACATTCCCTATTTCTATTGCACCTCCCGCCTTTATAACATCTAAAGAATCCAGAAATTCTGTATTCTCCCCGAATGCTTCCAAATTTTTCTTTATAAGGAAGAGTGTATCCAGAACCTCCACTATTAAAATGGAAGGATTACAAGGCTTCACCATACTCAGGAGGCTCTTGAATATCATATGAATTGGATCAGTGGACGAATGCTCCATTAAAATGGTCTCCCCATGCTCCACGGACTCAATATAACTCAAAAGCTCACCCAAACTCATACTTCCACCTCCATTCCTATCTCAGAAAACCTCGGAGATTTTTTGACATGGAGAACATTCCCCGCTTTATTAATCCTCAAAATTCTGGTAGCAGATTCTTCCCATGATTGAAGGGCATATTTATTTAAGAGGTCTACATTGGCGAAGAG
>QMUB01000105.1 GCA_003663695.1 Thermococci archaeon
CCAATGTCCTGTGCAATTTGGAAGGAGGAACAGGATGAAGACTCCCGGAGAAATGCTCAAATGGTTTTTAAAGAACAGCGTCCCCGTGAGCAAGGCAAAGAAGATGAATCCCGAGGAGCTCGAGGGCAAGTTCATAATAGGAGAATTCATCAAGCGCGAGAGAGCCGAGCTGGTAGAGGAGCTTAATAAACTCATTGAAGAAGTTTCGGGGGGAGAAACATGACACAGATAAGGATAGCGGGTTTTGGAGGACAGGGAGTCATACTCGCGGGTGTTATATTGGGGGAAGCAGCCGCCATAGAGGGATTAAATGTTCTTCAAACTCAGGATTATGGTTCCCAGAGCAGAGGAGGGCATTCGGTCGCCGATGTAATAATATCAAGAGAACCTCTATATGATGTTATGGTTACAAAGGCTGATGTCTTGATGGCAATGTCCCAGATAGGATATAACGGTGCAATAGATAGCCTGAGAGAAGGAGGAACACTGATAATAGACACGGATCTTGTAAAGAGCGATAGAGAGTTTATAGGTGCCCCTTTCACGAGGCTGGCTGAAGAAAAGGTGGGTCTGGCTTTGACCGTAAATATGGTGGCTCTGGGATATTTGGTCGCGAAGACGGGTATAGTTAAGAAGGAAAGCGTTGAGGAGGCAATTAGAAGAAGGGTTCCAAGGGGAACTGAGGAGATAAACCTCAAGGCATTCAGAATAGGTTATGAGGAGGGAGCCAAATGAGATATCCATTTTCTGTTGGGAGGAGTGATTTCATTCAGGGTGATGAAGCAATAGCGAGAGCGGCTATTCTGGCAGGATGTCGCTTTTATGCGGGCTATCCAATTACACCAGCGAGCGAGATATTTGAGGCGATGGCACTTTACATGCCCCTCGTGGATGGTGTATCAATCCAGATGGAAGATGAACTGGGGAGCATTGCCGCCGTGATAGGTGCCTCATGGACGGGAGCGAAGGCAATGACTGCAACTTCGGGTCCGGGATTCAGTCTTATGATGGAGAACTTGGGTTATGCTGTGATGACGGAGACGCCTATGGTTGTAGTGGATGTTCAAAGAGGCGGACCCTCAACAGGACAGCCAACCCTTGCAGCCCAGGGAGATGTTATGCAAGCTATATGGGGAACTCACGGAGATCATAGCATAATAGTCCTAACGCCCGCGACAGTGCAAGAAGCTTTTGACATGACCATAAGAGCATTTAATCTGGCGGAGAAGTATAGAACTCCCGTGGTCCTCCTAACGGATGGTGAAGTGGGGCACATGCGTGAGCGCGTTAACATACCCGATCCCGATGAGATAGAAAGGATCTATAGAAAAATCCCAAAGAGCAAGGAGCAGGGAAAGTATCCCTTCAGGGACTGGGATGGAGATGGTGTTCCTCCAATGCCCGTATTCGGCAGGGGATATAGGGCTTACATAACTGGATTAACGCATGATGAGAGGGGCAAACCAAAAACAGTTGAAGCTGAGATCCATGAGAGCCTGATAAGGCGTATCGTGGATAAGATCGAGAAGAACAAGAAGGATATCATAGACTACGAAACCTTCGACCTAGACGATGCAGATGTCGCGATAGTGAGCTACGGTATAGCCTCCCGCTCAGCCATCAGAGCAGTTAAAATTCTTAGAAAAGAGGGGATAAAAGCGGGTCTTCTAAAGCTCAACGTTGTGTGGCCCTTTGATTTCGAGATGATTGAGAGGATAGCAGAGCGGGTAAACAGGATTTACGTTGCGGAGATGAATCTCGGACAGGTGTATCATCTTGTAAAAGAAGGAGCGAATGGAAAAGCAGAGGTTGAGCTGATTCCGAAGATTGGAGGAGAAGTGCATACGCCGAAGGACATCATAGAGAGAGTGAGGTGAGAGAGATGTATCTTGAGTCAAGCTACAAGATTAGGGATAAATATTTGAGAACGGATATGCTCCCCACAATGTTTTGCCCCGGATGCGGAATAGGGAGTGTTCTCCAGTTCACCCTCAGATCCATAGAGGAGCTCGGCTGGAAGCAGGATGAGGTAGTATGGGTAAGCGGCATAGGATGTTCATCAAGAGTTCCAGGATATGTCAACTTCGATGGACTTCACACAACCCATGGAAGAGCCTTGGCTTTTGCAACGGGCATAAAAATGGCCAATCCGGATTTGAAAGTGGTTGTTTTCGCTGGAGATGGGGATATGTCAGCAATAGGAGGGAATCACTTTATTCATGCTATCAGAAGAAACCTCGATGTGACTGTGATTCTAATCAATAACTTCACCTATGGAATGACGGGAGGACAAGTAGCTCCCACCGCCCTGAAGGGTCTTAAGGGAACAACCGCGCCCTATGGAAACTTTGAGAATCCTTTTGATATATCACAGCTGGCAGTTGCCGCTGGAGCAAATTATGTGGCAAGGTGGAGCGTCTTCAACTACGTGCAGGGAATGAACAGCATAAAGAAGGCACTCCAAAAGAAGGGCTTCTCCCTAGTGGAATTCCTTTCACCGTGTCCGGTTAGCTTTGGAAGGAGGAACAGAATGAAAACGGCTCCTGAGCTAATCAGGTGGTATCAAAAGATTACAGTGCCCATAAGCAAGGCAAAGAAGATGAGTCCCGAGGAGCTCGAAGGTAAGGTTATCATTGGAGAGTTTGTTGACAGGGATAGACCAAGCCTGGATGAAGAGTATGAACGCTATAAAGAGAGAGCCAAGAAGTTGATGGGGTGGGAAGAATGAGAAAAGAAGTTCTTATCGGAGGTTTTGGAGGACAGGGAGTCATACTGGCAGGGGTCATCCTCGGAAGAGCAGCGGCGGTCTATGATGGGTTATATGCCGTTCAAACACAGGCATATGGCCCTGAATCAAGGGGAGGAGCCAGCAGAGCAGAAGTGGTAATAAGCGATGAGCCCGTCGATTATCCAAAGGCTTTAAACCCCAAATACTTGATTCTCCTCTCACAGGAAGCATATGATAAGTATCTATCCTTTGGGGACGATGGGGCCATTATTTTAATTGAGGAAGAGCTTGTACCTCACAGGAACAAAGAGCTTGAGGAGAGGTTTAAAGTTTATGCATTGCCCTTCACGGAAATTGCCGAAAACACAACAGGACTAAGTCTGACAATGAACATACTTGTTTTGGGGTTCCTTACCAAAGTCTCGGGCATAATAAAAGAGGAATCGATCGAGAAAGCCGTTCTTGATGCAGTTCCTAAGGGAACCGAGGAGCTCAATCTAAAGGCACTTCATAAAGGCTTTGAACTCGGGAAAAAGGCTCTCAATGGGGAGCTGTAACTTCTACTTTATCTTTGCTAGAATAAAGAAAAAAGAATCATGCGCTCTTCCTGCTTTCTATATAGCTGGGGATTGCTTTCGCCGCCCTCTTTCCATCGCCCATTGGGCTCAAATCTTTCTTGTCTGTGATCCTGTACATAAGGACACCTCCATAGATCCCTGTCCAAAGTTATTTACCTTTGGTTTAAAACCTTAGGTGTTTATATATGTTTTTCAAAATCAGGGATTAACAACCTCCAAAAATTTAATAACCTGCGCCTGATATTCTCTAACGGTGGACTCAATCCATGGATATCATAGGTATAACATTCATAACGAACCTGATGGATGAGAAAATCATTGAAGATGGCTTCATACTGAAAGTTTATGAGAAGGTCAATGAGTATCTGGACTTAAATGACCTCCACGACATCAGGCTTGTTCTTCTAAGCAAAACGTCAATTGATCCTATTTATAGAATGTCCCTAGAGACAAAAACAGGTGAGGTAAGGGCATATCCATTAAATGTCGTCGTTGATACCCTCTATCACAGACTTTTAGAAGAGAGGGAGGATTTACTATGGGAACCAAGAGAAAAAGCTCAGAATGAGGAAATAAGCCCCGTGGAAAGGAATAAGCTCAGGTTTAACAAGATCATAGGGATAGTGAGCTTCCCCCTGGTGGATAGAAACAATTATTTTGGTTATTATGAGAGGTTTCTCGGGATTCAGAAAAGAAAGGGCGAGAAGAGGATTATGGTACTCTCAATGATGCCCTTTTTGAGTGTTAATGAGAGGGTATTCCTTGATAGGATTACGAAGGGCATTCTCCACGAGATAGGACATAGCTATGGATTGAGTCACTGTGAAAATAATTGTGTGATGCACCCACCAAAAAACGTTGATGACTGGGATCTCAGAAAGCCGCACTTCTGTCCCAAATGCTTGGCGGAGTTGAAGGGAAATGCTGGATGGATTTAAAATTAGCATTGTGATACCCGCATACAACGAGGCAAATAGAATAGGAACCGTTCTCTCCGAGATCCCTGAATTTGTGGATGAGATAATCGTGGTCGATGATGGAAGTGAGGATAATACCAGCGAAGTTGCAAAGAGATTTGGAGTTAAGACTCTCAGATTGGAGCCTAACCAAGGAAAAGGTGCCGCCATGAGGGAGGGAGTTAAAGAAGCCATGGGGGACATAATCATCTTTATGGATGCCGATGGTCAGCATAAACCGGACGAAATTATCAAGCTTGTAGAACCAATTGTTAAAGATGAAGCGGACTTTGTGATAGGTTCACGGATGATAAAAGCGCAGGGAAAGAGACCACTCATAAGGAAAGTGAGCAATTTCTTAAGCACATTTCTCATAAGAATGAAGGTAGGAGTGGATGTCAAGGATACTCAGAGTGGATTTAGAGCTATTAAAAGGGAGTTTTTGCCTGAGATAGAGAGCAAGAGGTATGAAGTGGAAACAGAAATCCTCATAAAAGCTGTCAAGAAAGGGGCGAGGGTTAAAGAGGTTCCCGTTGAGAGAATTTATGGAATAGAAACGGGACATTTCAGGTTTGAGGACATAATACGCTTCTTACAGACCTTGATGAAGTATTAGCCTTTTCTCTGGATCACATCCATTAAGGATGCCAGCAGAATTAATTTGAGAATGACATTTTCTCCTGGCTCACTATTATGAGGCTTCCCAGAAAAGCGATTGAGATTTGAAAAGCGGGCAAATATTCCAACGCTCCCCCATATCAGCATTGAAGAGATTATTTTAGCCCTTCCAGAGTTCATCAGTCATTCTCCTCACGCCATATTTTATACGCCTGTTCCACTTCCCTCTTTCTGAATCTGGGTACTGCATCCTTAAAGGGATTGAACCTCTCCAGATCCGCCTCCTTTGAACCTATGTACGTTGTAATGAATCCCGCTTTCGAATGAAGGGATGAAGGAACCCTAAGAATCCTCTTGACATCTATCGTTACCTTCCCGTCAAAATACGCCTTCGAAAATGTAGTTGAGAGAGCGAAGAGCTTCAAAAGTGTCTTATAACCGATGCCCTGTGGAAAAGATGTCAG
>QMUB01000106.1 GCA_003663695.1 Thermococci archaeon
GCGACACCAGAAAACGGAGATATAAATTAAAAGCTGCTCGTGATGCCCTCTGCTTCGTATAATTTTTTCTTAAAGTTCTCCAATCCTTCCTGTCTTTCAATTATTCTCTGGGCTATGTCAAAGGCCTTTAGTAGGTTTCCCCTCCTGATGTAAAATTCCACCTGCTCAACATTTTCCAAGAGACGTGCATCTTTCTTCTCGGCTACAAGATATTTGAGGAGAGCCAGTCTCATTTCAAGTTTGTATCCAATTTTCGGCTCTTCCTCCATAGTATTTTTGTAGATTCTTATGGCTTCATTCAACTTGCCAAGGCCCAGTATTGCCTGTGCCAGCTCAACCATCTTTTTATAAGCCCTTTCATGGTTGCCATGCGATCTCAGGTTATTGATAACCTGATACAGCATCCTCGATAGGTTTATCCCTATAAGCTTGGCTCGAGCAGTGTTTCCTGCTAAAAGATAGGCATATTGAGCTTTTAACAGGATTGATGTGGTCTTGTCCAGATTTCCCTCAGCATATGCCAGCTTGCTTGCCGTTTCATAGTTTTTAGCAGCTGTCTCTGCCATCTCCATGTAATGGGCATCATACCCAAACAACTCTTTGACAAAATATGCTATTCTCAGGAAGGTATCTGCGGCTTTTTCATGAGCCTTGCGGTCAAGATATTCCTTTGAAATCTTGCCATATAGATCTATGAGCTGTCCTGCAACGGATTTTATATCCTCTACAGCATCAATAAACTTGTAATAACGATAAGCCGATTCATAGGCGATTATAGCGGAGTCTATCTCGTCTGTATCCATATATGTCTCCGCCAGTTCCTCATACATCCTCGCAAACTCCTTGGCGTATTTCTCGAGCTTCTCCCTATCCCCAAGAAGAGCAAAGCTCTCAATAACATTGATGCAGAAATCCTCCAGTCTGGAGAGATTTATTTCAAACCTCTCAATTTCCTCGCTTATTAAATCTATATACAGAGAAGCAGCCTTTAGCAGGAAGGGTCTCGCTTTATTCTTTAGCTTGGGATTGGAGAGGAGTACACTCGCAATGTGCCTGTAGGTTCTTGCTGCGTCTAGATTCTCACCACGCCCCTCATATTTCTTGGCAGCTTTTATAAGGAGCCCTACACCTTCCTTCAGGTCTCCCTGGGTGATTTTCTTCCGTCCTATGGATTCTAAGTCTTCTGGAGCTTCTGGAGAAGTCAGTTCTAACGCCAAATTTAATCACCCCTTACTAGCTTGAGTCTAAGTAAATTTAAGTGCAACCATGTATTTAAGTGTTGCCTTATTCTGCCTTGATTACTCTATAACCTGCGGCTTTTCTAAGTCTGTTCATAATTGCCAGCCCCAAACCCCTTTCTTCCACACCCTCCGCCAGTATTACGTCGACACCCCTCTTATCAAGCTCTCTCAAAGCTCTGAACATATTCTTCGCAATTTCTTCCTCACTTTCACCCAGATTGAAGCACTCATCAGCTTCATAGAACTCCCCGGTTGCCATAACTCCAACTTTAATCCCTCTCTCCTTGAATTCATTCACAAGCTCCTTCATTCTCTCCTTTACCCTCTCTTTTTTGCCCTCCACTATTATAACCTCAGCATTCGGCGAGTAGTGTTTGTACTTCATCCCGGGCGCCTTTGCAAGGTCAACCTCTTTCCCCCTAACGGCAGGATGAATTTGTACTTCTCCGATGACTTCCTCTATTTTCTCCAAGGGCAAGCCTCCGGGCCTTAAAAGCAAGGGTGGCCATGTCGTTAAATCAAGAACAGTGCTCTCAACACCTATTTTGGTCTCCCCACCATCAATTATACATTCTATCTTTCCGTAAAAGTCGTCTACAACATGCTCGGCTAGAGTTGGACTCGGTTTTCCACTTATATTTGCAGAGGGGGCTGCTATCGGCAGTCTGCTCTCCCTTATCAAAGAGAGGGCGATTTCATGGGCGGGCATTCTAATTGCAACACTTTCAAGACCTCCCGTGGTCTCCTTTGGGACGTTCTCCCTTTTTGGGAGAACCATTGTGAGGGGACCCGGCCAGAAGTGCTTAGCTAAAATCTCGGCTTCTTTTGGAACATCCTCTGCAAGTGCATAAATCTGCTCAAAATCGGATATGTGAATAATGAGGGGATTATCAGCAGGTCTCCCCTTGGCACTAAATATGCTGAGCACCGCATTCCTATCAAGTGCATTAGCTCCTAAGCCATAGACTGTCTCAGTGGGGAATGCGACGAGTTTTCCCTCCTCAATGAACCTCGCAGCTACCTTAATTTTTCTTCTATCGACTCCCTCTCGCATGTTGATAACTATCGTCATTCCCTCACCTCGCAAGGTTTATTTCTCATGAGAGCAAATAAAATTTTGGTGTCTTTCATGCAGGAACACAGCCTCTTTAAGTACGCCATTGGAGAGTTAAAAAGGTTGTTCCCGAATGCTCCCTTTCTGGGTATCAGAGAGGAAAAATCAGGGGATGCTGTGAAAGTTGATTCCCTAGAAGAGCTCCTGGATGTATGTGACAAGCTAAGGCTCTTAGTAGAATATTACTTGGACGAAGAGAGTGGGAGAGTTATTTTTATAACTTCATATGAGGGAAGACTTTTCGTACATGAATGCGGGGTAAGAGAGCTCTACAACGAGACTGCAAGGATAAAAGAGCTCAAGGAGAATGTAGTATAGCCCTGTATACATTCTCGACTTCTTCAGCACTCCTTTCCCATGCATATTTTTTTGAAACTTCTCTCCCAAACACTCCTTCCTTCCTCCTCCTTTTAACGCTCTTCAGCAGGCGGTTCACTTTTTTACAGAGATCGTCAAAGCTTTTAAATGTCTCACCATTCTTGCCATCCCTTATCAACTCAGGAATTGCTCCTATCCCTCTTCCAACGACGGGAACTCCAAGACAGTTCGCCTCCAAGATTACAAGTCCAAAGCCCTCCCTCAGGGAGGGGAGAATGAGAAGCTTGCTCCTCGAGAGTATGCTCCCAACATCGCTCCTGTATCCAAGGAATTCAACATTTTTTGGAGCCTCTCTCTCAAGCTCTTTTCTCATATCTCCTTCCCCCACGATACAGAACCTCTCATTCGGAAATTCCTTTGCAAGCATGATTACCGTCTCGGGACTTTTATATCTCCTCAACGCCCCTATGAACGTTATAACCTCCCCCCTTTCCCCCGAATCTTTCAAAGGTCTAACCCCATTGGGAATGACTCTGACCCTCCTTGCTCCAAGGGAGAGTGCTTTTTTTGCCAGATAATGGCTCACACTGATAACTTCATCCGCTTCTATCAGGCTTTTCTTCACGAAATATCTCCCTATAGGCAGGTTGGACATGAAATCCAGATCGCTGCCATGTGCTGTGATTATCAAAGGCTTGTTTATCTTCTTTTTAGCCAGAACTCCAGCGTAGGAGGTTGTTCCAACATAATGGGCATGGATCAGGTCAAAATCGAATTCATCATCGAGCTCCACTATTTTCCTAGAAGCCAGAAGGGCGAAGCTTATTCCCCTGATTCCAAAGATATTGGGGATTTTAACCTGATGGACAAACTCCTTCTCAAAATCCCGTGGTTTAACGGTGCCATACGTTAAAATATGAACCTCATGTCTTTTTCTTAGCTCCCTAACTAAGGAATCGAGATGATTTGCAATTCCTCCTCCATGGGGCGGATAGTGACCCACCATTAGAATCCTCATTGCCACCAAAAGAATTCAAAGGGAAAACATAAAAAGTTTCTGATTTAGTGCTTGCCACGCTTTGGAGGATGCCCGTGTTCTCTTCCTTTTCTGTTTGCAAAAATTTCTTTTATTCTGTTCTTCGCTTCGTCTATCATTTTTTGTGCTTCATCATACCTGTGCGATTTTAAATCATTCTCCGCGTTATCTAGGAGTTGCTCTATCTCGGTGATATCCGCTCCGGTGTTTTTCAATCCCACAACCATCCATCTTAACCTCGCTATCTGTCTCCTGAGTGCAAATTCCACGCTTCCCTGGAAAATACCCCTCCTGAGCTCATTCGCATGTTTTAATGCTATCTCAGCATGTCCTTTGGCAGTTATAGCCTTTAGGTATGCCGTGGCATAATCACCATTGGCCAACGCTTCTCTTGCCTGTTCTACCTCTCTCATCGCATTTTCCAGCATCGCCTTAGCCTTTGGTTCTTGAAGCCCGTCAAATGTTGCATTCGCTTCTAAAATTCTGTTTTCAGCGGAATCAATCTCCCCAAGGACATCTTTTTTGCTTATTAACACACTTACGGGTGAAACCACAATAGAACTTGATTGATATTTCTGTACAATCTTATCAACCTTCGCTCCCCCCTTAAAAATATATTCATCCTGCGGAGAGCGCTGCTTTAGGAGGGTAATATACACGAGATCGGGGTTTATCAGATTTATGAGCTCATCCACACGCGCTTCAAAATCTGCAGATTCATAGTTTACAAACGCCACGATTCCGTGCTCCGCCAGTTTCATCTCTCCATAGCTCACCGAATCCCTTCCATCTATTATGCTGAGCACCTTGATTCCCTCGAAGACGGTGGGGAAATACTCCTTAAGACCTTTTACCGCCCTGAAGCTTGTTTCCTCCCTGTTCTGACCGGCCCATCTAATGATCTCGATTCCCATTGTGGATATGTCCTCCTCATACTCTGCTGGAACTGCAAGCTCCCCCCCTATTATTATAACAAAATCAGGCTCCTTCTCAACGATCTGAGCACTCACCTTTGGATCATAAGCGCCCCACACGGTCTCTACAACTGGGGCATTCAATAATTCCCCGATATTATCCGCAACTGCGGAATCGGCTTCATTGTCGCTTACGAGGATAACTATTGTGCTGGTCTGAGCACTAACGCCGTGCACGGGGACTATCATGCCAGCACCTATAAAAATGATCATGAATGAGATGAGGATTTTTCTCAGCATGCCCATCACCCTTGTTATTTAGTAATAAAAACCAGTATTTAAGCTTTTTTCATGAAATCATTCCTTAAAATTGCCTTTTGTTCACTAAAAAGCCACCGCTGTCTTATTTTGCCCTCTAAGTGTTAAGGAAGGTTCAGAACCGTTTAAAATAGTTTAAAAGAGGTAAAATAGGGCCCAGGGGAAATAAATGTCCTTTTAGGGGGCTGGCTTCTTAAAAACTTTTTCGTAAATGTTCCGGGCAAATTCCCCAAGCCTCATATCCCTTCTCTTTGCTATCCTTTCAATCATGCGCTGGGAGTTGCTCCCATACTGGCAGGCTTTTTTCTCCCTGTAGGCAACTCTCCTTGGAAGCCCCATTTCAAGTGCAACTTCTCTCAGAATCTTCTTTCTAAGCCCCC
>QMUB01000107.1 GCA_003663695.1 Thermococci archaeon
TGAGAGCCTCAAAACCTCTGCTGAGTGCACCTTGCTCTTCTTTCCGAAGCCCAGGATCGCCCTGTAAACCGTTGCCCCCGCTATCCCCATCTTCCTGAGCCTGTCCACGATTGCTTTGTAGAGGGGTTTTCCCCCATAATGGTCATTCTCCCCTATGTAAATCTTCATTCTCAAAGTGTTCCAGTGCTCAATTTCAACCATTTCACACCCTCCTCGCAAGAATGAAACCTAAAAATACTAGGCTTATCGTGATTATAACGTTTGCTGAAATGTTAAGAAACCCCAGAACATACTCCCTATCCCTCAAAAGCTCAAAAGTCTCATAGGAAAATGTCGAAAAGGTGCTCAATGCACCGCAAAAGCCCGTTCCAAAGAATGCCCTCATATCCGAGGAGACCCCTCCACCAAAGAAAAGCAAGCCATAGAGATACCCCAGAAGCAGGCTTGCCATGCTGTTCACGATTAGAGTACCTACAGGAAAGTCCCTATACACGGGAAGAAAGCCTGCTATCCCATAACGTGCCAGCGCTCCTAAAGCTCCCCCCAAGGCTATCATGAGCATGATCCTAGCGTTCATTTTTCCTACCTCCAGTTCCGAGATATTTGTCCACTATCTCCTCAATCTCCCGGGTTATGAAAGAGCCGCCCAAAAAGCGGTTCTCGGATGCATAGCCCATCAGACGCATTGCAAGTATTCGATTCGCTGTATAAACATCGAAGAGCTTGTAGTTCATTGAGGCTTCCTTTGCCGAGAGCATGGCGACTTCTCTCTTAAGCTCTTCCACGTCTCCTCCTTCCTGAAGAAACTTCAGAGCCTTTTTAAAATATTCGTCATCCTCCTTCACTTTCACTCACCATCAATCGTCTGTTTTCTTCCCTCAATTTTTCAATGGTAGCTAAGAGCATTTCCTGATCTTTTAAAGCCTGCCCATACTTTGCTTCCATAATTGAAATCCTTTTTAAGAGCTCATCTCTCAACCTGAGAAGTTCCGCAACTTCCTCCATACCCTCACATCCTCATGTAGTAGTGTATAAGCTCTTCAATCTTCGAGTAGTCTCTCTCCCCCTTGTTGAGCATCTTCCTAAGACGTTTATTCTCCGCTATCAGTCCGTCGCGAGGTTCTGGTTATCCCTTGCGATCCCAAAGGCGGAGAACTTAAGGGGAGCCCAGCTCCCTTCGATTTTGTAAAGTTCATGTTCAAGCCTCTTTATCTCACCAACGAGCATATCAACATCCAGATTCTCCCTCTTCGTAAGAAAATCACCCTTTATGAGTATCTTGAGGGTTTCATCCACCCTGAAATCATATTTGGATCCGGCTAGCTCAATCCTTCTGAAAGCTTCATCATCGATTTTGAAGACAACCTTTCTCCATCCCCTCTTAGGTCTCACAATTATCCTCATTTCTCCTCGCCTGTAATTCTTTTCTAAACTTCCTGTTCTCCTCACTTATCGCCTTTCTCATCTGCTTTAGGAGCTCCCTATCCCTTTTAGCTCTCTCGCTGAACTCTATGAGCTCTTCATAATATCTCTTTATCTCCTCAATCTTTTTCTCCAACCGCCGCTTCTTCTCAAGCAGCATTTTCATCTGGAGTACTTCTAGGGTCTCCTCAAGCTCCTCAATCCTCTCAAAATTTTTTTGGACTTCCCTCTTTCTTTCTCTGATTTTCCGAAATTCCTCGTTTTCAACCCAGAGTTCAATCTCCAAAAATCCCACCCCTAAAGAGCCTTCTCCTCTCTTCCCTGCACATTTTCTGGAGGTTTGTTCCAATTAAACTGCCCCTCAGAGCATATATTGCCAAAATAGGTGATCCCGCTTCCCTGCTGGTGGGAGCTTCTTTTGAGCGGTAGTCAAATTTTGAGATGAACTTCTCAAGCCCCTCATCGATTGATTCGAGCTTTTTAATCTGCACTTCTTTTAGCTTCTCCGCTTTTGGAAGATCTCGTTCCCTCAGATAGTTATAGAGCATCTCAAAATGTCTTTTGCAGAAGATTGAGCTGGAGTTTTTATAAACTTCAAAAAGCTCATCGAACCGGGTGGCAATGGATTCTATTGTGTTCCTCTCTTTTTCCCTGCTCAACAGACATAGAGGACACTCCTCTTCCCCTGCATCTCCTTTCTTCAGGGATGTGATATAATGGGAGAGAACCCTCTCATAGAGCATACTGACTCCAAGAGCACCATAGAGGGGGTTTGCATATGCTATTTCCTTGAGCTTCCATGCGTGGTACGTGCAGAGCCCCATGCTCTTTTTAAAGCTCCTGTCCACCTCGGGATCGAGCACATGCTCATAGAGAATTTCTCCTATCACATTGTTCTCATGCTTTTCCAGAATCCTGCATACCGGGCACACCCCTTCCTCAATGGCTTCCTTTAGGTATATCCCTATTAAATCCATGATAAACCCCCGCAAAAATGAAATTAGAACTCCAAGAGCTCACTTAATGCCTTCAGCGCTCTGTAGGTGTTCTGGAAGTTCGAGATTCCCATCTCAATGGATCTCCTGAACCCCCCGTTGGGGTTCTGAAGCGTCCGTATAAAGTTTATATGTGCCTTTATGTAAAGAGGTTTCTCCCGTATGACACGCATCCCCCTGATGGCATAGAACGTAGGCTCCAGATATGGCGGAAGGGAATAGGGAACCTCTGTAAAGCCTCCATACACCTCGCACTTTTTGAAATGGGGGGTCTTTAAGGCATCATATCCAAGGGCCCTCAATGAGAACAGAGCCTGATATGTCATGGTGGTTGTGGGCTGTTTAAGCCCGAACCCATGTCCTTTTTTAAAGCTCATTATGAAGCTGCTGACCTTTTCCCTAGCCTCCTCATCAAGTTCGTAGCCTATGGAATTAAATGCCCTTAGAACCCAGTAGGTGGCTTCTAAAGGTGTTGATGTTCCGAATTCCTCACTTCCACCAAGACCAACGGCAAATTTTCCATTCAGCGGGTCATACTTCTCTGAAAATAGCTCGATTTTTTCAAGGGCTAAATCCTTCGCCCCCAGAATCCCAAGGGCTTCCATACCCATCGCCAGTGCCACGGCAGCCTGCTGGGGTTTTAAAGAATCATAGAGGAATTCAATTGTCTTCTCCTTCTCCGGAACTTCCATTCCGAGGAGATCATAAATCCTGACGGCATAATAAGTGTCGTTTATGTTTGTTTCATCCAAAACCGAGACAAAGCAGTATCCTCCATCCTCATGACGGCGCTCCTCTAGGTACCTCAAAAGGGCATCCATGTTAATGTACTTTCTCAAATCATAGAGCTTCGAGCCCATTTTCACACCTCCAACCTATTCTTCCAACCTTCTGCTTATTGGCGAAAGAATAGGCGTCATTAGCCTTTTCGGCGGTTCGGACTCGAAGCCCCGGCGGACGCCATCGCCCAAATCTTCTACACCAAAACCATTTAAAAAGCTTTATGCACAAGTTTTATCAGTAATGAATGGGATGATGGCGCATGCTTATAAATGAAACCAAAGATAAAGTGTGGCACGGAAGGGTTAAAGTCGCGGACACGTTTTTTAAGCGTTTTAAAGGGCTCATGCTCAAATCCAGAATAGACTACGCCCTAGTTTTTATTCTGCCCGGTGAAGCGAGGATAAACGCCACAATCCACATGTTCTTCATGCTTCAGAGCATAGACATACTGTTCCTCGACCGCAGCATGAGAATTGTGGATATTAAAGAAGCAAAACCATGGCGTATCTACACACCAAAGAAGAGTGCCCGTTATGTTATTGAGACACCTCCGGGAGTTGCAAACCATTTAAATGCTGAGGAGGGGGATCTAATCCGATGGGTCATTGAGGATGAGAGAGGAAAAGCAATCCCCTCACCCATGAGTGCTCTCGATAAGCTAGGGGTTAATAATGTAAAGAGTTCTATAAGCTTGGCTGAGCCGAAGCCAAAGCTCAAGAAACCGTAGATAAAAGATCAAGGGAGTTCAAAGACAACCTCCATAGGATAGTGGTCGGAGATATCGGTTTTTATAACTTCCATCGACTTAACTTTTAATGATGAATCCTTCAAGAGGAAAATGTAGTCGTCCCTCTCCTTCCATTTCCCCCAGTGCCAGGTGAATTCCGGAGCGATGGGGAAAGTGTCACTGTAGTATTTTTCAATGAGTCCGATGGATGCCTCTTCGGTGGAAGGTGCATTGAAGTCTCCGAGGAGTATCTCTGCCTTCGGCTCCTTCAAAGAAAACTTTAAGAGTTCCTCAGCCTGCATTGCTCTTTCTTCTTCATTCAGCCCCATATGGACATTGACAATTGTTAACTCCCTCCCAATATCCAGAGATACCTTCATCGCCGGTCTTGTCTGTCCTATACTCCCCAAATTTATTCCTCCGATGTAATGGATGGGGTATTTTGAAAAAACGGCTATTCCATAAGTTCCCTCAACGGTAGGCTTGTATTCATACGTCATTCCCGTACGAGAGGAAATTAAAAGAGGTAAGTCTTGGTATGCATTATGAATGGAACCACCTATGACTTCTTGAGATGCAATAACATCCGGGCTTTTTGATTCAATCAATTTAACGAGCTCCCTTCCGTTAAAGTGCCCATGAGGATCAAAACCCATGTGAAGGTTATAGGTCCAGATTTTGAGATCACTGGAGGTAGCGGGAGAGGCATGGAATGCCACAAGCACAACTAGAGCTGAGATAAATAAGAAAGCAATGGGAGTAAGCGAGCTCCTCAAAATGTTTATGCTTCTATCTTCAGATCCCTTAATAGTTAGCAAAGAATACAAAAGTGCGGTCAGTATTATAAGAACCTCAAGGTTGTTCTCCATGAAAGGAAGCCCTATATCCCTGCCAACATAAGCACCAACAGCAAGCACTGATACTATGACAAAATAAAGTGTCCCCAGGGTGAACTCAGATATTCTACCTTCAAGCTTGCCCCTTGGGAGCATAGCCACGCTAATGCCTGCCAAAACGGCGAGAAAGATTACTCCAAGCCAGTTTTGAAGGTACACACCTATGGAAAGGAGAATACCAGCAATCGCTAGAATTCGAATATCTATGGACAGGCTGATAAATAGGGTTAGATAAAAAAGGAGACCCAAAGCTATGCTCATTACAACGAATTCTCGAAGATAATACACATTAATTCCAGAGTATCGGAGGAGTGCATTTGGATAAGCGAGTCCAAGTTCCATAAGCATTAAAAACGTGTAGAGTCTGAAAGAGGGAGTTTTTAACTTTCCATTCATCCCAAAAAGGAGATATGCTCCGATGAACAATATCATAGCAAGCAAAA
>QMUB01000108.1 GCA_003663695.1 Thermococci archaeon
CTTAGAAAGGGTTTCTCCCATGTAAATTCTTTTTTTATCGAGCTTTTCTCCCTTTTCACAGAGCCCCCCGACCTGCCTTTTCCTTTCTTCACTCTCGATTATCACAAAATGCCACGGCTGGGCGTTCATTCCGGAAGGTGCTTCCTTTGCGGTTTCTATAGCTTTTCAGAGCTACTGCTTTGGGGTCTCTTTTTTGAATTTCCGGACAGTTTTTCTTCTTTTTGCGAGATCGAGTATCATAATCAGCACCACATGGACTTGAAGAGGATGAAGAAAAACTTTTCTCAAGTATGTCTCAGAGCCGCTTGGAATTATCTGTGGCAAAAGCGACATTTTTATGGATAGCCACCCGGCAAATCTCCTTTCTTCATAGAACATGGAATCACATCAGACATAGAAGAGCATGCCATCATATGCTACAAGAACTTTTCCATTATAATTCTTCCTGACGTATTCAGCCAGTTGGAGGAATGGCAAATTTTTGTGGGAGATATGGGATAAGACAACTCTATCAGCAAATTTTATGCCTATCTCTGCACTCTCGTCGATGTTGCTGTGGTACGGGTCATCGATGTTGGGAGCGTACGTTCCATCCATTATCGCAAGGCGGAGGTGCTTTTTCTTCAGAAATTCGAATGTTTCCTCGGGTAATCCTTTGCTGTCATAGAGGAGAGCCACGGCTTTATCATCTTCCTCAATCAGATACCCGAGAGTCTCTATCTGGTGGTTGAGCTTTAATGCTGTGATTTTAAGAGAATCCACCTTCAAACGATCGCCCGCTTCTATGAAGTTTACCTCAATATTCTTTGGGTCATGAACCATTAAGTCATCCGCATTTCCCTTTGGAGCGTAGAGTTTTGTTCTTTGGGCGATCCAGCGCAGTTTGTACAGCCCATATATGTGATCGTGATGCCAGTGAGTGAGAAATATGGCCTCCAGGGGTATATGAAGGTGATCTCTCACATCCGTGCCAACGTCAAAGAGCACGGCTTTACTGTTTTTTGTTATTATAGCCAGTGTAGAGGGTTTTCTCCTTGCGAAGCCAAGTTTTCTTGCTTCGTTACATGTCTCACACGTGCACAGATGGGCGGGGATGCCCTCGCTTCCTCCCGTTCCTATGAAATAGACTATCATGAAATCACCAAATTAGAAAATGCCATGGAAGTTATAAATCTTTCAGAAGTTTTTGAGGTTAATCTTAAAATCTCGATGCATTTCTCAAATCAACCCTTGTATTTTTCACAGTACCTCAGCGCCATCTTTTAAATCTCAGGTTTATCATATATGCTCTCACCAAAAAGGATTTAGCTGAAAAAACGTAATAGATTATCGGTGCATATGAAAGCTAAATTTATAGCGGATCTAATGCTGGGAAGGCTGAGCAGGTGGCTCCGTCTGTACGGTTATGACACCCTCTATGGGGTTAAGGATGATGATGAAATTTTAAGGATCGCAGAAAAAGAAGGGAGGATCATTCTAACCAGAGATGAGGATTTAGCAAAGAGAGCTAGGAGGGTTATTCTAATAAAATCAAACAATTTCGAAGAGCAGGTGAAGCAGCTCATGGAGCTCGGCTTTGAATTTAATGAACTTTTTCCGGAGAATGCGAGATGTCCAAAGTGCAATGGATTGATAAAGCGTGTTAATAAGGAAGAAATAGAGAACAGGGTTCCAGAGGGTGTTTATAAAAAATACACGGAGTTTTACATTTGCACAAAGTGCGGGCAGGTTTACTGGCCGGGGAGGCAATGGGAAGAAATGGTAAAAATTGATAAAAAGCTTAGAAATCAAACCAGCGGATGATGGCAGGCAACGAAATGGTTTTTACCAACTTCAATAAGCTTCGGCTCCTTTGTTTTGCATATTTCATCCGCAAAGGGGCATCTTGGATGGAAGCGACACCCGCTCGGAGGATTAACCGCATTCGGAACTTCTCCCGTTATCTCAATCTGTTTTCTGTGCTCTTTTCTCTTTATTATTGATGGAACCGCTTGAATTAGAGCCAAAGTGTAAGGATGCGCTGGATTTTCAAGAACCTCCTCCGTGGGCCCAATCTCCACTATCTTCCCCAGATACATCACCGCTATTCTATCGGCTATGAGCTTTCCAACTGCTATATCGTGGGTTATGAAGAGCATGCTTAAGTTATATTCCTGTTTAAAGCTCTCCAGCAGCTCAAGAATTGACGCCCTCATTGAAACGTCTATCATAGATACGGCTTCATCGGCCACAACGAACTGCGGTTTGAGCGCCATCGCCCTTGCGATAACAACACGCTGCCTCTGACCGCCGCTTAAATGGTGGGGATATCTATCGTAAAACTCATCTTCGGGTGTTAATCCAACGCGTTTGAGCATTTTCAGGGTTATCTCCCTCGCTTCCTCTTTGGTGGCAAGTCCGTGGATAAGAAGGGGATGTGCTATGGCATCTCCAATTTTCATTCTCGGACTAAGACTGGCATAGGGATCCTGGAAGACCATCTGCATCTTTCTTCTAACCTTTCTAAGCTCTTCATCATCAAGCTTCGTTATATCCTGTCCCTCAAAGAGTATCCTTCCTTCCGTTGGTTCTATGAGCCTCAATATTGCCCTTCCTGCCGTGGTTTTACCACACCCGCTCTCTCCGATTAAAGCCAGGGTTTCCCCCCTCCCAATTTCAAAGCTTATGCCATCCACAGCTTTAACGTACTTTTGAGGTGCTTTCTTAAGTGTCTCGATGATTCCACGCTTCACGGGAAAATACTTCTTGAGATTCTCAACCTTTAGCACCACCTCACTCATTTGGAGCACCTCCATAGGTATGGCATGCCACGTAATGCCCTTTCTCGTATTCTATGAAAGCTGGCTCCACTGCATCACATACACCTTTTAGAGAAGCCCTATCCCTGAACAGTGGGCATCTTGGATGGAAGCGACATCCAGTCGGGGGAGTCCTTAAGTCGGGAGGATAACCAGGGATGGCTTTGATGTTCTTTTCACTCCACAGATCAGGGACGCTGCTTAAGAGCGCCTTTGTGTAGGGGTGTAGGGGATTTTCGGTTATCTGATCAACACTTCCAAACTCCATGAGCTTTCCAGCGTACATTACGGCTATCTTATCGCTCCTCTCAACGGCGAGGGATATGTCATGGGTAACGAACATTATACTCGTCCCCTCTTCCTCCTTTAGTTTATCTATTAGATCCATGATAGAATCCTGCACAATAACGTCCAAAGCCGTTGTTGGCTCATCCGCTATAAGGAGCTTGGGCTCGAATGCCATGGCTATGGCTATGCTTATCCTCTGCCTCTGACCGCCACTGAGCTGGTGGGGATAGTATCCCAATCTATCCTCGGGAAGATTTACCCGCTTCAAAAGCTCCTTGGCTTTTTTCCATGCCTCCTTTTCATCTACTCCATGTTCACTCATGGCTTCCACTATCTGATCACCAACTTTCCTCAGGGGATCCAAGCTTGTCATTGGGTCCTGAAAGACCATGCTTATCTCCTTTCCTCTGATGTTTTTCATCTCCTCCTTGGTGAGCTTTAGCAGGTCTCTCCCTTCAAAAAGGACTTCACCTCTAACTATTTTCCCGGGCGATGGCACCAGATTCAAGATCGCATGGGCAACCGTTGACTTTCCACTTCCGCTCTCACCCACGAAAGTTACCCATTCCTTCTTTTCTATCCCAAATGTTACATTCTCCACAGCTCTAACCGTCCCGGCTAGGGTGTAATAATAGATACTGAGATTTTTGACATCCAAAAGCATGCCCATCACCTCGTTCCCAGAGATATCCTTTCACTCAAAGCCTCTCCTATCAGGGCAAATGCCATTGCCAGAAGCATGATGGCTATTCCGGGGAAGAACACGAGCCACCAGTAGCCATCTAAGAGGAAGGGTTGACCTACCCTAAGATCATACCCCCAATCCGGAGTTGGAGGAGTCACGGAGAGTCCAAGGAAACTCAAACCAGCTTCCGTTAGTATCGCATCGGCAACGCTTAATGTGAAGACCACCAGTATCGTTGGTGCCAAATTGGGCAAAATGTACTTCGACATGATCTCCCTATGTTTTGCTCCCACCGCCCTGGCGGCTTCAACAAAGAGCTGTCCCTTCAAGCTGAGCGTTTGCCCTCTCACCATTCTAAAATACGTGGGGACATAAACGAATGATATTGCAACCGCTGTGTTTATTGGGCTTGGTCCCAGTACGACTGCGATGACTATTGCCAGAATCAAAGCGGGGAAGGCATAGATGCTATCCATGATGACGCTGAGCCCTCTGTCTATCTTTCCACCGTAATAACCGGATATCAAGCCCAAGGGTATTCCAATACTCATTGATAGCATTGTGGCAATGAACACCACATAGAGCACTACCCTAGAACCCCATACTATCCTCGAAAAGACATCCTGTCCCAGCCTGTTCGTGCCCATTAAATGCTGGGAGCTTGGAGGAGCAAACGAATCCGAACTCGATGCAGTGGGATCATAGGGTGCTATCAAGGGGGCAAATATTGCCATTAGAATTACAGCCAGGACTATTACAAGTCCAAAGAGCAGCATACCTCTTCCGGGCTTCTTTTCGAAGATGAAATGTGATACCTTTGTTATTAGTTCCATTCCTATCACCTCAGTATTTAACCCTCGGATCGAGCAATGCATAGACTATATCCACTATCAAGCTTATCACTCCCACAAAGAACGCAAAGAACACCACTGCACCCTGGATGGCATTGTAATCCCTGTAATCTATCCTATCGACTATAAATGTTCCCATTCCGGGCCAGTTGAATGTTGTCTCTGTCAGAACGGCACCACCCAAAAGTATGGCAAATTGGAGTCCCATTAGGGTTATAACGGGAATAAAGGCATTCTTTAACGCATACCAAGTTACTTTCCAGTCCTTCACACCTCTGGCGTGGTAAGCCCTTATGAAATCTTGGCTCAGCACATCAACCATATTGTTTCTGACGAGCCTCGTGTATGCTCCGCTCAAAACGACACCTAGGGTAAAACTGGGTAAAACTAAATGTTTTAATGTGCTTATTAGAGCTTCCTTGTTTGTGGTGAGTATGCTGTCCAGCACGTAGAGGCCCGTCATCCTATGAAGCTCCACTCCCGGGCTAATTCTGCCCGAAGTCGGCAATATATGAAAGTGAACTCCAAAGAGGTATTGAAGCATCATTCCAAACCATGGGATGAATAGCGTGTAAGCCACTATGCTGTAGATTCTCATTGATGTGTCAATTTTTGAACCCTTC
>QMUB01000109.1 GCA_003663695.1 Thermococci archaeon
AGGAAGAACAGGGCTAAAGCAGGGAGCAGCATCTTTTTATAGACTCCTCCGAGTTCTGCTTTATAGTATTCCGCCGAAAAGACCAGACACAGGTGCACAGGGCTAAATAGCATTCCCATATATCCACTCAGATATGCAAGGGCGATTTTGTCAAAGCCCGTAAAGAAAGGCGCGAGAAGGGGAAACGTCATCCCGACATATGCAAAGCTGATTCCCGTGATAAGACCCACAACGAAGGGTGTAATCGTTATGACAAGCACTATGGGAAGATTGAGCTCAAGAATCGTTTTTGGGAGTGTTTTAACGGCTCCCGTAACGTCCAGGAGCTCCTTGAAGTACATAACGGATAGGAGAAGAAAGAGTATCTTGGGCTGGAGAGCATACCTAATAACTTCCCTCTTGCTAACCTTTTTAAAGTATGGTATTAACGCAGATAAAAAGCCTATAAAAGCCCCGTATACCATATCATAGCCAAAGACTATTGAAACCACGATTATTACAAGAATCGGGTATGTGCTCTTTAGGAAGAGCTTTAGACCTTCTTTTCTGTTACCTCTCTCCTCATCGAGGGTTTTTATTGGCTTCAAAAGGAAGAAATAACCCACAACAACCATTATGATCGTGAAGGGAAACATCTTTGTGCTGAACTCTCTAATTGATATCCCAAGAATAGCCGAGGCGATGATTATGGATTGATACATGGGCCAGGAGTGCTCCCATATGTGTCTGAACCAGTAGTTTATGAGAGTCTTCTTTTCGGGAGGAACGCCCAATCTATCCGCAATTCCCTCAATCATTGGGGCAGAAACAAGGGCTCCAGCCGGCATGGGCATCAGACCTATCAAAGATGGGAGGGCAGCTAGAGAATATTTCTCACTTGGAAAGAGCTCCTTAGCCGCCTTCTCCATGCACTTGAGATAACCTATCTGGGAGAAAACGTTTGTAAGCCCCATTATTGAAACAATTATCAGAATCAGTCTTATGGTGCTCCATGAGGTTATGGACACGTAGAGGGTGTTTAAGAGATCCCATGGAGTTAGCCCAAAGAGCAGACCGAGAGTTAGAGAGCCGGTAAAGATCGAGAGTCCGATATTAACTTTAAGCCTTATCAGGAGTATGACGAGTGTGAATGATGCCACAAGATAGAGGAGTTCGTTCATGGCTTTCACCGATATGGTAATGTGTAGATGAATATCTAATTGAAACTTATAAAGTTTTAGGAGCTGCCGTCCTAAGAAGTCCCAGAGTTCCCAAAAACTTTATAAATAAAAATCCCCAACTTTGCCCGATGCCCATGAGGGGGGAGTGTTTTATCCTTCGCTTTGCCCATAACTGAGGGCTCTTCTAATGATTTGGTTAGGTTACTTTATAGTTTTCAGGGGGTTTTGATATGATAAAGGAACCAGAGATGAAGGAGTATAATCCTCAAGTGCTAGAGGAGAAAATAGAAAAGTTTTGGAAGGAAAACGACGCCCAGAGGAAGGTAAAAGAGCTGAGGAAGAATTCAAAGGCTTATTACTTTTTGGACGGCCCGCCCTACGTCAGCGGCGCCATACACCTCGGAACAGCTTGGAATAAGATAATCAAGGACATGGTCATCCGTTTTAGAACAATGCAGGGTTATAACGTTAGGAGACAGCCCGGTTTTGACATGCACGGTCTCCCGATAGAGGTTAAGGTCGAACAGGCCCTTGGCTTAAAGATAAAGAAGGATATAGAGGAGACCGTAGGCGTTGACAGCTTCATAAAGAAGTGCAAGGAGTTCGCCTTAAAAAACCTCAAAGTTATGACGGAACAGTTCAGGATGCTCGGCGTCTGGATGGACTGGGATGATCCGTACATGACCATAAAGAACGAATACATAGAGGCGGCTTGGTGGACTTTAAGGAGAGCCTGGGAAAAGGGGCTCCTTGAGAAAGACCAGAGAGTTCTCCACTGGTGCCCGAGGTGTGAAACCGCACTTGCAGAGCATGAGGTTAGGGGAGAGTATAAAATAAGGAAAGACCCGAGCATCTATGTCAAGTTTAAAGTCGAAGGGAAGGAGAATGAGTACCTCCTCATCTGGACGACCACACCATGGACGCTCCCTGCCAACCTGGCGGTTGCCGTTAATGAAGAATACGACTATGCAAAGGTTAAAGTTGGAGAGGAGTACTGGATAGTTGCAAAGGCTCTCGTGGAGAAGGTCCTAGACGAAGCAGGAGCTGAAGGTGAGGTCGTTGAGGAATTCAAGGGCAAGGAGCTCGAGGGAATAAGATACGTCCATCCCTTCTTGGATGAGTACCCGAGGCAGAGAGAGTTTAGAGAGAGATATGAGTGGGCTCACCGCGTGATTCTCGGAGAACACGTTACTCTTGGAGAGGGAACGGGGCTCGTGCACACGGCTCCGGGCCATGGTGAAGAGGACTTTGAAATAGGAAGGGAATACGGCTTACCCGCCTATTCGCCCCTTGACGACGAAGGGCGTTACACGGAGGGCAAATGGAAGGGCATCTTCGTAAAGGATGCTGATCCTGAGATAATAGAATACCTCAGGGAAAAGGGTGTTCTCGTGAAAGCGGGTGAAGTTGAACACAAATATCCTCACTGCTGGCGCTGTAAGACTCCTCTGATATTCAGGGCAACGGATCAATGGTTCCTAAAGATAAGCAAAGTCAAGGAGAAGATAATAGAGGAGAATGACAAAAACGTTACATGGTATCCGGATTGGGTTAAAGTGCGCTACGATAATGGAGTAATGAACTCCGGAGACTGGTGTATATCGAGACAGAGATACTGGGGCGTTCCGCTTCCAATATGGAGTGACGGAAAAGACATATATGTCGTAGGAAGTTTCAAGGAGCTTGTTGAGCTCACAACAGCTATTGAAGTGGGAGGGGAGCGCATAGATCTACCAGAAAGCTATGACGAAAAACTCAAGGTGATAGAAGAGAAGCTCGGCCCCGAAGACCTCCACAGACCCTATGTGGATGCATTCATAATAAAAGTCAACGGCAAAGAAATGCGCCGTGTAAAGGACGTGGTGGACGTATGGTTCGACTCGGGAATAGCCTCATGGGCTTCCCTTGGATATCCAAGAAATAAAGAGCTTTTTGAGAAGCTATGGCCCGCTGATTTTGTAGTGGAGGGACAGGATCAGGTTACAAAATGGTTCTACTCCCAGCAGGCTGCCTCGGTGATAGCCTTTGACACAGTACCCTATAAGAACGTTGCAATGCACGGCTATGTACTCGATGAAAAGGGCGACAAAATGAGCAAGAGCCTTGGAAACATCATAAGACCCGAAGAAGTGGTTCAAAAAGAGGGACGCGACTCCTTCAGATTCTACATGCTATGGGCAAATGTGCCATGGGAGGATTTGAGGTTTAGCTGGACAGGGCTGAACCAAGTTAAGAGAATGCTCAACATACTCTGGAATGTGTATATACTAAGCTCAACATACATGAGCCTGGATAACTTTGACCCAACCAAAGTTAATGTTGAAGAGCTTCCACTTCGCGAGGAGGATAGATGGATACTCTCGAGGGTGAATTCCCTCGTTGGGAAGGTAAGCACGGGCATCGAGACCTTCTACCTGATAAGAGCCACGAGAGAGATATACGACTTCGTGGTCGAGGACCTGAGCCGCTGGTACGTTAGACTCATAAGAAAGAGAATGTGGGTGGAGAGGGACGACCCGGACAAACTGGCAGCTTACTGGACTCTGTGGCATGTCTTCGACGTGCTGCTCCGCCTGATGGCACCATTCACACCATACATAGTGGAAGAAATATACCAGAACATGATAAGACCCTTCAAAGAGAGGGAAAGCGTTCACATGGAGGACTGGCCAGAAAAGGATGAGAGATGGGTGGATGAAGAGCTCGAGAAGGAGATGGCAGTGGTGAGGAGGATAGTGGAAGCGGGATCCTCAGCCAGGCAGAAGGCAAGGATAAAGCTCCGCTACCCCGTTAGGGAGATAATCGTGGAAACCGATGACGAATTAACAAAGAGAGCCGTTGAAAGACTCAATTACCTCCTTAAAGACCAGCTGAATGCCAAAGAAGTCAGAGTTGCAAAGGTGGAGCGCAGCATAGTGGTCAAACCAAACTTTGCCAAGCTGGGGCCCCACTTTAAGGGGGATGCAAAGCTCGTTGCTGGATGGATAAGCCAGCAGAACCCAAAGGAGCTCTACGAGAGCTTAATGAAAGAAAAGATGAAAGTTGAGATAGAAGGAAAGGAGTTCACCCTCGAGAGGGAGCACATACTGGTCGAAGAGGAGCTCCCGGACTTCCTCGTGGGAGAGGAGTTCGACCATGGGAAGGTGTTCATAAACAGGGAGCTCACGAGAGACCTCATAATGGAAGGAGTTGCAAGAGAGTTCGTGAGAAGAATACAGGAAATGCGGAAACGGCTCGATCTTGACGTCAACGACCGCATAATCGTCACCATAGACACGAGCGGAGAGAACAGAGAGCTCCTGGAGGGGATGCTCGATTACATAAAAGGAGAGACAAGGGCCGTCGAAGTCCGCTTTGAAGAAGCAAAGGGCTACGTCGTCGAGTGGCCCGAGGTCAATGCGAAGATTGGGGTTGAGAAGATCGAGGGCTAATGCCCTCACTTCTAAGCCCTTAAAATTTCAATTTTCAAGCTACCTATTGTGAGTGAAAGGTTTTTAAGTTTTTCCAAGTGTTCATTGCGAGTGGCCGCCTTAGGACTAACATCGGTATATGAACGAAAAATTAAACATCTCTCTAATGAGATGTTTGAACGAATCGAAAACTTAATATGTTCATACAGTCAAGTTGTTATTGGTGATGCTATGAAAAAGAGAATAATTGCAACGTTATTGATGGGTTTAGTTTTTTTTTGGTTTTTTCGTAATGGCAAATGACGTACAAGTGCCGTATTTTAAGAACCTGGCAAGTGTGAACATTCAAAATGCAGGAGAGGCACACGTTTTTGTTTCAGCCCTGTATCCAGAAGGCTTTAAGCAGATTGGCGAATATGACATCAAAGGCAATGGCAGGATTTTGCTAAATCTCGGAGACTTGAGAAAAGCTTGGCAGGAGGAGTACATAAAGAACAAAAGGCTTTCACAGCCGTTAATCCTCTTAACAATAGTCACAAAAGATGGGAAAGTCTCTGTTGAGAG
>QMUB01000110.1 GCA_003663695.1 Thermococci archaeon
CCCATGATTTTTCTCAAAAGAATCACCAAATAAACCTAACGTTACAGCTTTATAAATTTTACCATCTAAAAACGAAAATAATGTTAAGGGATCGAAATATAAAATCAGCCGACCATGAAGTCGGCTAAGTAGTCCATATACCCTTCGTCAATGCCCTTTTCATACGTGGAAACTTTCATTCCAGTCTCCGTTCTTCCCTGTCCTGCAATCACTATTACTATCTGGCCGTTCCTCCATACATCGCGCTTGATGAATATGCCCTGCTCTCCGTTTATTATCTTTTGCTGTTCTTCCTCGCTTAAAACCTGCTTTACGTAGTCGCCCACACCATCGTAAGCCTTGGGGCCTCCCAGAATCACGATGAGCTTCGAGTTTTTGTAACTTCCAAACTCACTGGCACTCACCCTTGTAACCATCGCTCCCATGGATTCGAGCTTTCCCTTGAGCTCCGTTCCTTTTATTGCCCAGTCTATGTCATTTGAAAGCAGCGTAACCTGAACAATCGGAGCGAAGGTCTGGATCGCCTTGAAGTTCGATGTCCACTCCACCAGATCGCTTAGGACATTGAACTCCTTTTCTCCCCCGGCTTCGATGTTAAATGACACATAGGCGCTCCTTATTCCATCCCCTCTGGCCTTCTCATCCTTCGTTATTATTGAGAGCATATAGTCATCCGAGAGGGCGCTTATCTCTACGAGGTTCTTGTTTATTGCCTTTCGAAGCCTCAGCTTTTCAATAACATCCTGCGCTCCGGAAAGCTCAACCTCATCCGTGCCCACGGGGATAACCATCTTATCATCCATAACATTCGACTTTTGAACTGCATCGATTAGCGGAAAGTCCAGCGCATATATGCTCTTTTGATATGTAGACCCTCCAAATTTTGCTTTGTGGAGGGAGGACAGCATTGAGAGGCTTTCCTTCGTGCTGTCCTTTGAGCTCCTGATCCTTGGCTCGGCAAAGCTCAAGCTCTTCTCTGGGAGGAGATATTGCCATCCAAAATCTGTATAAACTCCTTTATTCGAATAATCCAGTTCTGACTGGCTGCTTATGATTCTTATGTCCTTCATTCCGAGTTTGCCTTTTGATGTTACAAAGGACTGTATGGATGGGATTCCGGCTATTGAAAGCATTCCCTCCTTCAGGGCTTCATTTTTAGCCTCTTCGAGTACGGGCAGCATGTAGAGTCCAAGGGCTGATGCCAGACTCTCATCGAAGTTATCAAAATTCCCTATATGTCTCGTTCCAACGAGCCTTAAACTACCATCCATGCTTGCCATCCCGTCGTAGAGGGTGCCGTGGGTTACTATCAAGCCTCCATTGTTCTCTCTCAAGTAATCCAGGAGGCTCTTAATGCTCTCTTGAGAGAGTTCCCACTCTTTGAGCCAGAGGTTCGAGAGTATCACGACCTTTGGCTTGAAATCTTTGAGGGCATCCTCGAGTTCGTCGGGCCCCACGATACCTATATTGTATTTTTCTCCCAGGAGCTCCCAGTGATGCTCCGGAAAAAGAAGGCTATAGTTTTCCATGGGTTTTAGGTCTTCCACAATTTTTTCGAGATCACTCATGTCATAGGGGTAGTGCTCCTTTGTCAGGTTGAGCATTTGCGAGATGTTATTGAGGTTCAAAAGATTGGTTCTCGTCTTTACGTTTGGATCCACTATGAGAACCTTTTTACCCTCGGGATTCGACGTGAAGTAAATGCCATGCTGGCTCTCCGTTACATGCCCTTCAACGTCCTTCACAACTATTTTAAACTCCACCTTTGAGCCCGCCGGTTGAGGGGGTATTGTAATTTTTCCAAAGAATGTTCTAAGCGTTATGTTTCCTGTAGTAAACCTGCCGAATAGAGAATTGTATACGTCGGGATTTTCGTTTACCGTTGCCTGCAGGATCTTTCTATTTATCCATTCTCCACCGTTAACCCGATAGTATCCCTTCATCTCGGCAATGTCCAGATCCTCGACCACATAGAAATATGCCGAAAACGTTTCATTGGGTGCCACCGAAAGATATTTCGGGTAGGGATTTCCAAGCACCACTATCGGAGGTCCGGGGTTCTGTATGAATACGGCTCCTTTAATGGTGCTTGCCCCGAGCAGGGATAGCATTAATATCAGAGATATCAACATGCCGCCTTTCTTCATATACGCCACCAAATATCTATTTGGTTTTGATGTATTTAACTCTTTCAACCGGGAGGCAAGGGGAAAAAATTATAATGCTAAGTTTGGTAGACTTTTTAAGACCTGCATCATAAACTCCAAATAATTGAGGTGATGGCATGCAGAAAACTTACGATCCAAAGGAGATTGAGCCTAAATGGCAAAAATTCTGGCTGGATGAGAGGATTTATAAGTATGAGCTTGATGAGAAGAGGCCCCCCTATTCAATAGACACCCCACCGCCTTTTACATCCGGAACTCTTCACTTGGGGCACGTTTTGAGTCACACATGGATTGATATAGTGGCAAGATACAAAAGGATGAGGGGCTATAACGTCCTCTTCCCCCAGGGTTTTGACAATCACGGTCTTCCAACGGAGCTCAAAGTTGAGAAGGAGTTTGGCATAAGCAAGGATGAACCGGAGAGGTTTCTAAAGAAGTGCATAGAGTGGACTTGGGAAGCCATTGAGGCAATGAGGAATCAGTTCATCCGGATAGGCTACTCGGCAGACTGGGAGCTCGAATATCACACAATGGACGATGAGTACAAGGCGCTGGTTCAAAAATCCCTCCTCGAGTTCTACAAGAAGGGAATGCTCTATCAGGACAAGCACCCCGTCTATTGGTGCCCAAGGTGCAGAACATCTTTGGCAAAGGCGGAAGTTGGCTACGTCGAGGAGGATGGCTACCTCTACTACATAAAGCTCCCCATAGCCGGAGAGGATGATTACATTCCAATAGCCACGACAAGACCGGAACTCATGCCCGCATGTGTTGCGGTTTTCGTTCACCCCGATGATGAGCGCTACAAGGATAAGGTCGGCAAGAAGGTGAGGCTCCCGATATTTGAGAGGGAAGTTCCAATTATAGCGGATGAAGATGTGGATCCCGAGTTTGGTACGGGTGCCGTCTACAACTGTACGTATGGTGATGAACAGGACGTAGTTTGGCAGAAGCGCTATAATCTCCCGGTTATTATTGCAATTGATGAAGATGGTACTCTAAATGAGAATGCGGGTAAATACAAAGGACTCAAGGCTGAGGATGCTAGAGAAAAGATAGCAGAGGATCTCGAAAAGCTTGGCTTCTTATATCAGAAGAAGAAAGTTCACCACCGCGTGCTGAGGCACACAGAGAGAAGTTCATGCAAAGCTTCAATTGAGCTGTTACCCAAGAAGCAGTGGTTTATAAAGGTCAAGGACTTCACGGATGAGATAATAAAGGTAGCGGAGCAGATAAACTGGTATCCTGAGGACATGTTCCTCAGGCTCAAAGATTGGGCCGAATCGATGGACTGGGATTGGGTTATAAGCAGACAGCGCGTCTTTGGAACCCCCATTCCTTTCTGGGTCTGCAGGGATTGTGGTGAAATAATTCCCGCAAGGGAGGAAGATTTACCCGTTGATCCAAGGTTTGATAAGCCTCCTGTGGAGAGATGTCCCAAATGCGGGAGCACAAACCTCGAGGGAGCCAAGGATGTCCTCGACTGCTGGGTCGACTCTTCCGTAAGTCCCCTCGCAATAACGAAATGGGGAAAGGACGAGAGATGGTTTAAGATTAACTTCCCAACCGCACTCAGGCCGCAGGGACACGAAATCATAAGAACCTGGGCATTCTACACAATATTCAGAAGTTATGTGCTTACGGGGCAGAAGCCGTGGGAGGACATAATGATAAACGGTATGGTGGCAGGGCCTGATGGTAGAAAAATGAGCAAGAGCCTTGGAAATGTTATAACTCCCGAAGAGGTCATTCCAAGGTATGGAGCCGATGCGGTAAGGATTTGGACTGCTTTGGCTCCTCCCGGAGAAGATCACCCATTCAAGTGGGAGACAGTTGACTATAACTACCGCTTCCTCCAGAAACTCTGGAATATATTCAGATTTGCTGAACGTCATATCAAGGACTTCGACTATGAAAAGCACAAGGAGATCGATCTTGAGCCGATCGATAGATGGATACTCTCGAGGCTTCATCGCCTCATCAGGTTTGCAACGGGGGAAATGGACAGCTACCGCTTTAACCTCTTTACGAGGGAGCTCATGAACTTTGTATGGCACGAGGTGGCGGATGACTACATAGAGATGATTAAGTACCGCCTCTATGGCGACGATGAGGGGAGCAGGCTCAAAGCTAAGGTGGCTCTGCACGAGCTCCTTTACAACATACTCCTCCTACTCGCACCTCTCGCTCCTCACATAGCTGAGGAGATCTATCAGGATATATTTAAACCAAAAATTGGTGCAAAGAGTGTGCATCTCCTTGAATGGCCCAAATACACGGAAGAACGCATAGATGAGGAAGCGGAGAAACTTGGGGAACTTGCAAGTGAAGTGGTGGGCATCATGCGTCGCTACAAGAACTCACACGGACTCTCGTTAAATACAAAGCTCAAGCATGTTGCAATCTATGCAACTGATTCCTACGACACGTTCAAATCGATAGAGAAGGATATAGCCGGAACCATGAACATAGAGAAACTTGAGATAATCAAAGGAGAACCCGAGCTGGAAGAGAGGATAACTGAGATAAAGCCCAACTTTAAACTCGTGGGTCCCAAATACGGAAAGCTCGTTCCAAAAATCTCAAAGTATCTCGTGGAAAATGCAGGTGAAGTTTCAATAGCTTTGAAGGAAAAGGGGAAGATTGAGTTTGAAATAGATGGGCAAAGAATAACGCTGGGGAAGGACGAAGTTGTCATAAGAAAGACAGTTTTCAGCGAAGGAGAGGAAGTTGAGACGGCGGTCGTTGGGGAAGCTGTTATACTCTTCTTTGCCTGATCCCTTTTTATTATGACATGTTTATAGTTTCTAATCATTTTTTGTTTGTGGTTTATTGTTTTAAATGTCGGTGTGAGAACATTAACCCCTCATGATCCTAAAACCAGCTTTTTCATCTGATGCGAATAAGTACATCGATTATTAACTGATACTATCTCATCATCACTCA
>QMUB01000111.1 GCA_003663695.1 Thermococci archaeon
CAATACTCTTCCAGAGCGGTTATAACGCCAACCTCGGGGCTTTGAGTGCCCTCATAAAGAAGAATGAAGATGCCGTCTTTGTGAGCGAGGAACTTAACCATGCAAGTATTATTGACGGAATGAAATTAAGCGGTGCACCAAAGGTTATCTACAAGCACCTTGACATGGAAGACTTAAAGAAGAAACTCGAAGAGGTCAAAGACAAAAAGAAGAAGCTCATAGTGAGCGATGGTGTTTTCTCAATGGACGGAGATCTTGCCCCACTGCCGGAGATGGCGGAACTGGCAGAGCAGTACGACGCTATGATATACATAGATGATGCCCATGGAGAAGGTGTCTTGGGCGACAGTGGTAGAGGTATAGTTGACCACTTCAAGCTCCATGACCGCGTTGACTTTGAGATGGGTACCCTTAGCAAAGCATTCGGTGTCATAGGGGGTTATGTCGCCGGACCCGAAGAAGCCATAGACTACCTGAGGCAGAGGGGAAGACCATTCCTCTTCTCAAGTGCCGTCAACCCACCCGATGTCGCTGCCGCAATAGCTGCCGTTGAAATTCTCCAGCACAGCGATGAGCTCGTTAAAAAACTGTGGGACAACACCAAATTCCTCCAGAGCTCACTTAGGGAGCTTGGATATGACCTAGGAAACACAAAGCATCCAATTACTCCCGTCATGCTCTACGATGAGAAGAGAGCCCAGGAGTTCTCAAAGCGCCTTTATGAGGAGTACAACATCTTCGCCCAGGCTATAGTCTATCCAACCGTCCCACAGGGAACGGCAAGAATAAGACTGGAGCCATCCGCAGGACATTCGAAGGAAGACCTGCAGTATGCAATTGATGCCTTTGAGGAGATCGGAAAGAAGATGGGCTTTATCTGAGGTTTAATTTTCCATTTTTTTCTGACATTTTGGTTCATTTAACGAAGTTTTTTACATGCATTGTGCAATATTAGAGAAAAATTTAATTGGGTTGAAGGAGATATTATATGGGATATGTCATGGATATTGTGAGGGTTGCGATAGCCCTCATGGTGGAGCTCATTCTTATAGCGGTTTTTGCGGTTAGCTTGAGATACAGGAATCGGGTTATTGAACATTATCCAGGCATGAGAAAAGCCTACGACTATATGCTCAGTGGATGGCTCCTGGGGGCAATTTCAAAGCTCGTTTTCCTCGGGCTTGATCTCGAAGACTGTGGTGTTATAAAACTGTCCCCTTCAACTCGTGCCCTAATGGCCGCCTTGGGGAATATTCTATTTGCACTGGCTCTCGTCCTCTTTCTCCTCGGCTGGATGTTCATTATAACATCTGTTCTGGTTAAATACACGCTGGTTCCAACTTTAGAATTCGAAGAGAAAGAGAATCAAAAGGGAACTAAAGCGCCCCATGGAGTTTACCTCTGCCTCAGCAGAGGAAAGGCGTATGCGGTGTTCCTCAAGTTCTTAAGCGGAAGAGCGGGCTTGATAATTTCACGAGTGCCTCCCAAGGTGATCCAGAGGGAGCTGAAGCTCAAAAAGACGCCCGTTATATGGATAACCAAAATGGAGGGAGAGAACACAATACACCCCTCACGCCTCCCATATCTCCTTGAGATGCTCATAGGTTTCATGAGAAGAGAGGATACAGCTAAGGTGATACTCTTCGAAGGTCTGGAGTACATGATAATGGAGAACGGTTTTGAGAGCATGTTCAAGTTTCTCACCACCCTCAAGGATTATGCGCTCCTCCACAAATCAACGGTAATCATTCCCATTGAAAAGGAGATTCTCACACAGAAGGAGTTCACACTTCTGAAGAGAGAATTCCCTGTTCTCAAGGAGGTTTTTGGAGAGTGATGCTGGGGCAAAAGGGAGAATGAGATTTTTAAATCAGGATGGAACCGGGGATTCGGTCTTCGGAAATCTTAAAAACTCCAGGAAATACTTGCTTTGGTGAGGCATATAATTAGGGCATTGATTTTTGATGTTGATGAAACACTCGTTTATTATGAGGGATACAACCTCGAGGAGTGGTTCCGGAGGTACACCGCCCCAGCCATAAAGCGCCTAGGCATTGAGATTGATGCCGAAACCTACAGGAAGATGACGCGGGGAGAGCTTCCAAGGAGCTATGTGGAACGCTTTGGGGTAAGTCACGTGCTCTTCTGGAAGACAGTGGACGGGGCGAATCTAAAATACCGCATCGAAGCTGCAGAAAGAGGGAAGATAAAGCCCTTTCCCGATGTGGATGCTTTAAAGGAGCTCAAAGACATGGGATTAAAGCTCGCTGCAGTGAGCAACGCCTCCCAGGAGTGCACAGAATTTGTGCTCGACCTCTTTAAGTTGAGGAGATACTTCGATGCTGTTTTTGGAAAGGATTACTCATATCTGGATGGTGCAAAACCCAGCCCCTATTTGATAGAAAAATCTCTCAAAACCCTAAAAATCTCCCCGGAGGAAGCCCTCGTGGTGGGGGATTCAAAATCGGACGTCCTTGCGGCACACAGGGCAGGGGTCAAAGCAGTTCAGATAGTGAGGTTTGAAAAAGTTGAAAATGCGGATTATTATGTAAAGACCCTCTGGCAGCTCCTTGAACTCGTGGAATCACTTAACTCCGACCAGCCAGAACCTTCGGGCATTTCCTCCAAGCTCCCTCTTTAAATCCCCATAGATCTTCACATCACTGAAGTACTCCCTTGCGAGGAGCCTCATTTCCCTGGGAGTGTACAGATTCAGTATGTCGTGCACGTAAAATGCTCTAACCTCCCCGCTCGGCTTGAGTATTTGAACCAGACGTTTAAAATGGAGCCTTTGAGAGGCATTTTCGAGCTCACGCCAGTCCGTTATTATCAATGTCTCATCTCCCCTTTTCTCATCCCATACGAAGGGCCCGCTGCTCTTCATTACAAGAGGATTTGGAAAATCCGCTATGAAGACCCCTCCCTCTCTAATGGCGCCGACCACAGAGGAAAAGAGTCTCTTTATAGCATCCTCATCAAAATACATGATGCTTGAGAAGAACATCGTTGCGGCATCGAACTCCTCCCTAAAGGCTATTTCCAGAGCATCTCCCTGCATGAAGCTCACGTTCTGGCAGTTTTTCGCTTTTTTCCGGGCAACTTCAAGCATCTCCTCATGGAGATCCACACCCAGGACTTCATAACCTCTCCCCACCATCTCAAGGGTTGGAATACCCGTACCGCATGCCAGATCCAGGACTTTTTTGACCTCTCTTTTGGCATCTTCCATAAAGATGCTCTCCACAAAGTCGATTTCCTTTTCTATGTCCTGCACCCGACGGCTGTAAATTGCATCATAATATCCGGCTAAAACTGTGTAAAGCTCGTGCATCCAATCACCGACAAAAAAAGGGTGAAGAAATTTTAAAGTTTATCCCCAATATAGGCTCGTATAAGATCCTTCGTGGCAAGCAAACCTTTAATGTGCGTCCTTTCCATCCCATGGCTCGCATGGACACCCTGACCGATGAGCGCCACTCTAACATCCCATCCTGCCCTTAATGCTGCCGAACCATCGGAGCCGTAGTAGGGAAAGACATCCACAACATGTGGAATTTCCCTCTTCTCTGCCAGCTCTATAAGCCTCGTCGTCATTTCATAGTCATGGGGACCGCTTGAATCCTTTGCGGCTATTGAAACGGCCGTCTCTTTGCCTGCGGCCCCATATCCACAACAAGAAGTTCCCTCATGCTCTCTGGATAGCCAGCGGAACCGCCGTGCCCCACCTCGGGGTTCGAGGAACCCTTTCTAACGGGTTCCCTAATGAGAACCTCCCCACCCTCATTGGAACCCTCACAAAGGGGAGGAGGTCAGAAAAGGCTCATCCCCTCCCACAATTCGTTTCAGTACGAAACCCGTGCCTATTATCCCGAGCATTTCATATATGTTCATGCTCTAGAGTGAAGGGCAATGGTTTAAAAGTTTATACCGGCGGCAGGTTTAAAAGTTCCTCAAGAAAGCTTAATCCGGGGGGAACATGAAAATAGCGGCACTCTTTTCAGGAGGCAAGGACTCCACATATGCCCTCTACTGGGCGTTGAAGCAGGGGTTCGATGTGAAATATCTGGTGAGCATGCACTCGGAGAGCGACGAGAGCTATATGTATCACGTCCCCAACATACACCTCACCGAGCTTCAGGCTAGAGCAATAGGAATTCCCCTCGTCAGGGGCTTCACGAGCGGAGAGAAGGAGAAGGAAGTCGAGGACTTAAAGCGCATTCTGGAGAACCTCGATATCGATGGTGTGGTGGCGGGAGCCCTTGCGAGCAGATACCAGAGGGATAGGATAGAGAGGATTTGCAGGGAACTCGGGATAGAAGCCTTTTCACCCCTCTGGCACATCGACCCTGAGGAATATTTAAAAAAACTCGTTGGAGAGGGCTTCGATGTCGTAATCGTCGGGGTGTCAGCATACGGTCTCGATGAGAAGTGGCTTGGAAGGAGGATAGATGAGAGGACTATAGCCGACTTAAAGAGGCTCCATGAGAAGTATGGAATACACATCGGGGGCGAAGGTGGGGAATTTGAAACATTCGTAAGGGACGCCCCGTTCTTCAAATCCCGGATAGTTTTTGATGAAATTGAGAAACATTTTGACCCCTACTCATACTCAGGTATTTTGAGGGTTAAAAAAGCCCATCTGGAGGCGAAGGGATGATTGAGAGGGTGGAATTTGGGAGGATTCTGATAGATGGTGTGGAGTATGTGCATGATATTGTGATATACCCCTCGGGGAAAATAGAAGAGCGGAAGAAGTGGCTCTCAAAGAAAAAGCATGGTACCAGCCATAGGCTCGATCCCGAAGAACTGAAGGAGTATTTAAGGGAGGATTTCGATGTTCTCATTGTTGGTACCGGAATCTACGGTTTCCTGAGCCTCCTTCCGGAGAGCAGAGAATTCGTCAAGAATAAGGAGATCATTGAAAGACCAACCCCTGAAGCGGTAAAGCTCTTTAATGAGCTCAAAGGGGAGAAGAGGGTTCTTGGAATATTTCACATCACCTGCTAACTCCGAGTGCATACAGAAGTACTGCTATCAAAATCGCATCGATTCCGTAGCTTAAAGGAAGA
>QMUB01000112.1 GCA_003663695.1 Thermococci archaeon
ACGATAGAGCCTGGTATTTATATTCCCGGCAGAGTTGGAGTTAGAATAGAGGATGACGTTGCTATAATCAATGGAAAAGGAAAGAGGCTCACAAAAGCAGGGAAGGAGTTAATAGTGCTTTGAGCCGCCAACATACGTCTCAAGCACTTTTATGCCCCTCAGCTCTTTTTCCTCCACCTCGAATGGATCCCTATCCAAGACTATGAAATCTGCAAGTTTGCCTTCCTCAAGTGTTCCAAGTTCCTTCTCAGCATGCATTATATAAGCGGAGCCGTAGGTGTAAGCATGGAGCGCTTCCTCAAGGTTCATGACCTCATCTTCTGTGTATCTATATGTCTCCACATTTTCATGCTTTCCTCTTGTGACTGCAGCATAAATCGTCTCCCATGGATTCGTGGGTTCTATCGGGGAATCCGTGCTGAAGCCCAGGATTATTCCCCTTTCGAGCATGCTTTTAAAGGGATAGACCCACTTTGCCCTCTTTTCTCCAACCCTCTTAACCACCCACCAATCTGTAATGACAAAATGGGGCTGAACAGAAGCAACAACCCCAAGTTCTGCCATTTTCTCAATTTGATCCTCTCTCAAAATCGAGGCATGCTCTATGCGATGTCTATTTCCCTCCACATTACCAAGTGATGAATAAACCTCGAGAATCATGTCAATCGTTGCATCTCCTATGCCATGAACTGCCATCTGAAGTCCGGCTTCATGAGCCTCCCTCACTATTTTTTGCAGGAGCTCCTTTGAGATGTTTGGATAACCCCGAGTTGAAGCGTCGCTATAAGGCTCGCTCAGCCATGCTGTTCTTGCTCCTAGGGAACCGTCTGCAAGGATTTTTATTCCCTGAATTTTGAGTTTTTTCCTTCCAAATCCACTTCTAATTCCAAGTTTCTTAAGGGCATTCAAGATGTCCAAGTTTTCAAACATCCCGCTCTCTTTCACGCCTCTTTTTCCAGGATCAAGATATGCAAAAACACGCACTCTTAACTCTCTCCTCGCTTCAAGGTTCGTTAATGCTTTAAGAGTCCTCTCCTCGACACTTACTGTACCGACAGCTGTGATACCGAGGGAAGAGACATAATCACTCGCAGTTTTTAAGAAGTGTTCATAATCCTTGAGGGTTAGTGTTTCCTTGAATTTTTCTCTTGCAAGCTCAAAGGCTTCCTCCTTAACGACACCTGTGGCTTTTCCATCTTCATCCCTAATTACTCCAGGCAGCTCCGCTTCCAAAAGATCTGCAAGTTCCATAGCCTTTGTGTTAAGAACAGCTGCATGCAAACAAACACGCGAAAGCATCACCGGCTTTTCCTTAACCACCTCATCCAAATCCCAGCGTGTTGGCCATCTCTTCTCATCAAAAAGTTCCTGATCCCAGCCATGGCCAAGAATCCATGTAGTTTTAGTTTTTTTAGCGAAGTCTCCAACTTTCTCTTTGAGTTCTTTTATGCTTTTAACACCTCTCAAATCCGCCATCTCCAGATACATCCCAAGCTCCTCCAAGTGAAGGTGGGAATCAATGAATCCGGGAAAGATAACTTTGCCATGAAGGTCAATCACTTCACCGCCAAGCTCTCTGGCGATTTTTCTTGCTTTTTCATTTGAACCCGCATAAAGAATCCTCTCATTTGCTACCACCAACGCGTTTACAATTTTCTTTGGCTTGAAAGAGGTGTAAATTTTTCCGTTCAAAAATGCTCTGATCATTCAACCACCATTAAAATTTGCATCGAAAGAATATAAAAAGCTCATGCCAAAACCTTTAAATATTAAAAGCTCAAACTAAGGGCGATGCCTATGAGGGGGGAGGGTGTTCTCCAGGATACAGAGCTTCTTCAATGAACCCCCTAGTGCTGAAACCAAACTCTTTTTAAGTTCACCTTTAACAGCTTTTTGGAGGTTAGAGTATGGTGGATTTTAAAACAATTGAAGAAAAATGGCAGACCAGATGGAGCCAAGAAAAAGTCTTCGAGCCCCAAATAGATAAAAGCAAGCCAAAATTTTACATAACCGTCGCATTTCCATATTTATCAGGACATCTGCATGTTGGACATGCAAGGACATATACAATACCAGATGTAATTGCAAGGTTTAAGAGAATGCAGGGCTACAACGTTTTATTCCCTATGGCATGGCACATAACGGGAGCACCGATAGTTGGAATAGCCGAACGTATAAAACACAGAGACCCTCAAACAATCTACGTATATAAAGAGGTTTATAAGGTTCCAGAAGATATTCTGTGGAGCTTTGAGGACCCAAAGAACATAGTGAAATATTTCATGAAGGCGGCTAAAGAAACTTTCATTAAAGCTGGATTTGGAGTTGACTGGAGCAGAGAGTTCCACACCACATCACTCTTCCCACCCTTCAGCAAATTCATCGAGTGGCAGTTCCTAACGCTAAAGGAGAAGGGACTCGTGGTCAAAGGTGCCCACAGGGTTAGATGGGATCCGATAGTAGGGACAGCACTGGGAGACCATGATATAATGGAGGGAGAAGATGTTCCAATCCTAGAATATGTTCTAATAAAATTTGTACTTAAAGACGGCGAGAGAATCTATCTGCCCGCTGCCACTCTGAGAGCGGAAACAGTTTACGGTGTCACCAATATGTGGTTAAATCCGGAGGCTACATATGTGAAGGCGAAGATAAAGAGCGGAGACAAGGAGGAGATATGGGTAATAAGCAAGGAAGCGGCCTACAAGCTAAGCTTCCAGGATAAAGAAATTGAGATTATTGAGGAATTCAAGGGAGAGAAGCTAATCGGAAGATGGGTAGAAAACCCGGTTACGGGTGATGAAATAATAATCCTCCCGGCAGAGTTTGTTGATCCAGATAACGCAACCGGTGTCGTCATGAGCGTTCCTGCCCATGCACCCTTCGATCATGTTGCCATCGAGGATTTAAAAAAGAACACCGAGATTCTAATGAAGTACGATATTGATCCTCGGATTCTTGAAGAGATGAGCTATATCTCCCTGATAAGCTTGGAAGGATATGGAGAGTTTCCTGCCGTTGAAGAAGTGGAAAAGCTTGGGGTAAAGGACCAGAAAGACATTGAAAAGCTTGAACAAGCGACGAAGACAATATACAAGGAAGAATTCCACAAAGGAGTTTTCAAGATAGAACCTTACAAAGGCATGAAAGTCAGCGAAGTTAAAGAGAGGATTGCAAAGGATATGAAGGAGAAGGGCACTGCGGATATGATGTACGAGTTTGCCGACAAGAAAGTCATATCGCGCTTTGGCAACAGGGCAGTCGTTAAAATACTTCATGATCAGTGGTTCATAGATTATGGAAATCCGGAATGGAAGGAAAAGGCGAGAGAAGCACTAGAAGACATGAAGATATTCCCCGAGAGTAGAAGAAACCAATTTAAAGCGGTTATCGAGTGGCTCGACAAGAAAGCATGTGCGAGAAAAATCGGACTTGGAACTCCTCTTCCATGGGATAAAGAGTGGGTAATTGAGAGTTTGAGTGATTCGACAATTTATATGGCTTACTACACAATTTCAAGGACAATAAACAGACTTCGCGAAGAGAACCTGCTTAACCCAGAAAAGCTAACTCCAGAGTTGTTTGATTATATCTTCCTAATGAAGTTTGATGAAGAAAAGGAGAGAGAATTAAGTGAGAAAACAGGAATTTCAAGGGAAGTTATAAGAGAGATGAAAGAGGAGTTTGAGTACTGGTACCCGCTCGACTGGAGATGCTCAGCCAAAGACCTCATTCCAAACCACCTGACATTCTTCATATTCAACCATGTTGCTATCTTTAGGAAGGAGCACTGGCCAAAGGGCATAGCGGTGAACGGCTTTGGAACACTGGAAGGACAGAAGATGAGCAAGAGTAAGGGAAATGTGCTAAATTTCCTGGATGCTATAGAGGAGAACGGTGCCGATGTTGTGAGGCTCTACATAATGGGACTAGCTGAGCATGATAGTGACTTTGACTGGCGTAGAAAAGAAGTAGGAAAACTAAGAAAGCAGATAGAACGCTTTTATGACCTGATAAGCGAGTTCTCAAGCTATGAGAACAAGGAAATAGAGCCTATGGATATTGATAAGTGGATGCTTCATCGCCTAAATGTTGCAATCAAAGAAGCTACAGCCGCTTTAGAGGAGTTCAGAACTAGAACTGCCGTGCAATGGGCATTCTATAACATATTAAACGATCTTAGATGGTATTTAAGAAGAACAGAGGGTAGAGATGACGAAGCAAAGAGAGCTACCTTGAGGAAGCTTGCAGAGGTCTGGGTTAGACTAATGGCCCCATTCACACCACATATAGCTGAAGAACTCTGGGAGAAGCTTGGGGGAGAAGGCTTCGTGAGCCTAACAAAGTGGCCCGAGCCCGTCCCGGAGTGGTGGAACGAAACGATTGAATTAGAGGAGAGCTACATTAAAGGGCTGATAGATGACATAAAGGAGATAATAAGTGTTGCAAGGCTTGAGAATGCAAGAAGGGCTTACATCTATACCGCCGAGGAGTGGAAGTGGCGCGTCGCTGAATTGGTTGCGGAGAAGAGGGACTTCAAAGCCTCGATGGGTGAGGTTATGAAAGACCCAGAGATGCGCAAGCGCGGTAAGGAGGTCTCAAAGCTAATCCAGAAGCTGATTAAGGACAGAGCTTTTGACTTCAAACGCATTGACGAGGAGAAGGCCCTAAAGCAGGCAAAGGACTTCATCGAGAGTGAAATAGGCTTGGAGATCATCATCAACCCGGATGAGGACAAAGGAGGAAAGAAGAGACAAGCGATGCCCATGAAGCCCGCGGTGTTTATTGAGTGAGTAGTCCCTGTCCTTATCTTTATTCTTTTAACTTCAACATATGTAGCACTCCCATTGTAACACTTGTATGACACTAACTGGAATTAGCATAATCGTAGTTAGCATAGTTCCCAGAGCGAAACCCTTAAATTTAATAACATGATATTTAATATCATGATACTAAAATTCATTGATAGGGAAGATGAGCTTGAAGCACTTGAGAAACTCTACACCCAAGACAGAGCCCACCTTATTCTAATATTTGGACGCAGGAGG